>DAIMZU010000065.1:0-9451 GCA_036733845.1 Ramlibacter sp. | reverse complement strand
CGCTTGGGCCGGTGTCATGGCCGAATTTTCCGCGGCGCGCCGCCCGCCCGTGCATTCCAGCCCCATCCATGGCCTGAAAGAGCCATGCGCTGGCGGCGTTATCCGACGCTCCCGCTCCAGGGTGTCAACCACAATTTTCTGCAGTGATCTCCACCCAGGATAGAACAATGCAAGCCCTCCTCGCCGCCACCCTGATCGTGCTCTTCGGACACGGCACGGCCCAGGCCTGCGAAGCAGCGGATTGGCAGGCGCCGGCCCGGCTCGCACAGACCCCGCTGCTGGTCGCGCAGTCGAACGTGTCCGACCCCATGCTGCGCACGGCCACCGATGCACCGGCGCTGGTGCTCGGTGCGGTTGCCGAGGCGCCCGCCATGGTGCGCACGGCCGGCCGCCCGGACACCGGCACGCGCTTCGCTCCGCGCGATGAGCGCGCTGCACCGGCCGCCGCCGCCGCGGCCGCCGATGCAGATGAGGGCGCAGGCGGCGCGCTCCTGCTGGTCGGATTGGCGCTGATGGTGGGCATTGCACTGCGCCGCCAGGGCGCCAGCCTTCCATGAGTTCCTCGTCCCTCGCCAGCCGGGCCGAGAAGGCGGTCAAGTGGAGCGCCGTCACGACAGCGGCGCGCTTCGTGCTCCAGCTCGGTGCGCAAGTGGCGTTGGCCCGTGTCCTGGGCCCCGGCAACTACGGGATCTACGGCATCGGCATCGCGGTGCTGACGTTCGCGGCCTTTCTCTCCGGCTCCGCGTTCAGCTACAGCCTGATGCTGCAGGAGCGCGTGGACGATGCGGACATCCGGTTTGCATTCACGTGGCAGGCCCTGGCAGGCACCGCGATGGCGATCGTCATGCTGCTCGGCGCGCCCGCACTGGCGGGGTTCTTCGGGGATGCGCGGGTCGAGCCCATGGTCCAGTGGCTGGCGCTGGCCTGCCTGCTGGCCGCCCTCAGCGCGCCGGCGATCTGCCTGTTGCAGCGCGACCTGAACTTCCGCGCGCTCGGGCTGGTGCAGCTGGTCAGCTATGCGGCCGGCTACCTGGCCGTGGGGCTGCCGCTGGCGCTGTCCGGCTGGGGCGCGCAGTCGCTGGCGCTGGCCTGCGTCGTCCAGGCGGCGGTGCTGCTGGTGGGCGTCTACTGGGTGCGCCCGCACCCGGTGCGGCCCCTCTTCCGTCATGCCGGGGGCGCCCAGGCGTTGGGCACCGGCAAGACGGTCTTCCTGACCAACATCGTGAACTGGACCCTGGGCAACCTTGACCGCATCATCATCGGCCGGCTGCTGAGCGCCCACGCAGTGGGCATTTTCACGCTGGCCTACAACTTCGCCCAGATTCCCTACACGCTGCTCGTCAGCGCGGTTCAGCCGACCTTCCTCGCCTCCGGCGCGAAGATGGCCCACGAGCCGCATCGCCTCGCGCAGGCGTGGCTGCTCGTGCTGGCCTGCGTCCTGGTGCTCTTCACACCGGTCGCCGTCGGCCTGGCCCTCGTCACGCACGACCTCGTCCGGCTCCTCTACGGCCCGGCATGGGGTGAAGCCGCCTGGGTGCTGGCGCTGATGTTCCTGTGCCTGCCGGCATGGGCCGGATGGGGCCTGTCGACGCCGGTGCTGTGGAACACCGGGCGCAAGCACTACGAGGTCCTGCTGCAACTGCCACTGCTTGCGCTGGCGATCCCGGTGTGGTGGTACCTCACGCCGTTGGGGCTGCGCTGGGCCGTCGCCGCCACGGCCGTGCTGATCTACCTGCGCTCGCTGGTGATCGTCGCCGCCGGCCTGCGGGCCCTGGGCATGCGCTGGTCGCCGCTGGCGCCTCTGCTGCTGCGAGGGCTCGCGCTGGCGGCCTGGTGCGGGGCCGCCATCGTGGCGACCCAGGCCCTCGTGGCGCCGCTCGACATGGCGATCGTCTCGCTGCTGGCCGGCAGCGTGGCGGGCCTGGTGGCCGGGCTCGCGGTGGTGCTGGTGGCACCACAACTGCTGGGCGAGCAGGCGCGGCTCGCGCTGTCCCGCCTGCTGCCGATCGACCGCATCAAACCGCCGGCGGCGCCCATCGTCGGCACCCCGCAGGGGCAACCATGAAGCGCAATCGTGAAGCCGGGCTGATGCCCTACATCTTCCCCGCCATGCTGGCGCTGGTGTCGCTGCACATGTTCATGAGCGGCCGTGACCTGACGCAGCACTTCGCGACGCTGTCGAACACCGTGAGCAACCGCGGCGACATCGTGATCTGGTTCCAGCGCGGCGTCTCGCTGCTGCTCATGGTCGCCGCGATCGAGCAGGTCTTCGCACACCTGCAGGAGCGCCGCCGGCTCCCCTCGCCCACCCTGCTGCTGGCATTCGTCGGCTACTGGGTGGCCACGATCGGCACACCGATGCTGTTCGCAGCCAACCCGGTGGTCAGCCACGAGTACGTGTACTCCCTGGCGGTGGGCGTCGGCGCCTGCCTGGCGGTGGGGACGGAGCGGGAACGCATGATGCTGGTGGCGCGCAACGGCTTGTTCCTGATGATGCTGGCGGGGCTGGCGCTGGTGCCGTTCCGACTCACGCTGGTGATGGACCCGACCTACTCTCAGGGGCTGATCCCGGGGCTGCCTCGCTTCGCCGGCCTCACCACGCACCCGGTCTCCCAGGGCACGCTCGCGATGGTCGCCCTGCTGCTGCTGTGGTGCCATCCCTACGCCCGCCGATGGCTCAACCGCGGGGCCTGGGTGCTCGGCCTCGGCGTGCTGTTCCTGGCGCAGTCGAAGGCAACCTGGGCCGCCTTCATGGTGGGCGCGAGCCTGCTGGTGCTGGTGCGCCATGGCGCCGACCTGATGCGCCGTGTCGCCGATCCCCGCGACAACACCTTCGGCGTGCTGGCCTGCGGAATGCTGATCGTGTTCGCCGTCGGGTTCGGAACCTGGGCGGTGGTGGGCAATGGCTTCGATCGACTGTCCGAGTTCGCCGGCGGCCGCGAGGCCGCCCAGATGATGACGCTCACCGGACGCGACCGGATCTGGGCCGCGGCCTGGGACGAGTGGTCGCACAACCCGGTGTTCGGCTACGGCCTGACGATCTGGGACCCGATCTACCGGGTGAGCATCGGCATGCCTGAGGCCACCCACGCGCACAACCAGTTCCTGGACGACCTGTCCCGGTCCGGTTCGATCGGCGGCGCCGCCACGGTGCTGTACGGGCTGGTGCTGCTGGTGCTGTCGATCCGCAGCGCCCGCGCCTCCGGCGGCCTTTCGCTCGCCCTCTTTTCGCTGATCGCCATCCGCTCGATCGCGGAGGTTCCGCTCTCGTTGCTCGGTTACGGAACCGAGCTGTTCACCCACCTTTTGCTGCTGGCCACCCTTGCTGCCGCCAGCGCGCAACGGCAGCCGCTTGACCGGCGCGCGCCGGTGCGCTTCGGAGTCGCCTGATGAATTTTTCCGTGGTCATTCCGCTCTACAACAAAGCGCGGTTCATCGAATCGGCAGTGGCCTCGGTGCTCGCCCAGACCCTGCCGCCGCTCGAGGTGATCGTCGTCGACGACGGCTCGGCCGACGGAGGAGACGCACTCGTCGAGGCGATCGCGGACCCGCGCGTTCGCCTCGTCCGGCAGGTCAACAAGGGGGTGTCCGCCGCCCGCAACCACGGCATCCGCCTGGCCGCGGGCGAATGGGTGGCGCTGCTCGACGCCGATGACGAATACCACCCGGAGTTCCTCGCGGCCCTCGCGCGGGCGCACAGCACCTGCCCCGAGGCCCGCATGCTGGGCACCCGCATCAAGGAAGTCCACGAAACCACGGGCGCGCCCATCGATTTCTGGAGCGTGCCGGATTCGTTCTTCGAGATCGAGCTGGTCGAGGACCTTCGCCGCCGCTGGTTCAAGAACGTCCCCCTGTGCAGCAGCAGCGTGGCCATCCACCGCGAGTTCATGCTGGAGCGGGACCTCTGGTTCTTCGAGGGCGAAGCCTGGGGCGAGGACCTGGACATGTGGTTCCGCTGCGCCGACCAGGCGCCGGTGGCGGTGGTGAATGCGCCGCTCGCCGCGGTGCGCGCCGACGTGCCGGGCAGCCTGACGCGGCGGGTCGTCAACCGCAGCATGCCCCCGTTCCTCACCCGCATGCGCGAGGAAGCGCTGGACGGGACCATCCCGGAGCGCTTCCGGGCCTCGGCCCTCTGGTTCGTGACGCAGCTGCAGCTGACCATGGCGCGCACCGCCCTGGGCGAGGGCAAGCGTTCCGAGGCCCTGTACTGGGTCTGGTCGTCCCGGTCCGGCTGGCTCAACCGGCGCTGGTTGGTGACGCTGATGATGTCTCTCTTCATGCCTGTCGGCCTCGCCGACCGCTGGCAGCGCTGGCGCGTTCGCAGCGCCCGCACCTTCGCACAGGAGTCCGTGCAATGAACCCCACCTCCGCCCGATCCGCCGGAACCCAGTCCTCGCGCTGCACCGTGACGGTCGTCATCAAGGCCCTGAACGAACAGGAGCACATCGCTGGTGCCATCGAGAGCGCGCTGCACGCAGTGCAGCGCCTGGGCGGCGAGGTCGTGCTGGCCGACTCCTGCTCGACCGACCGCACGGTGGAGATCGCGTCGCGCTATCCGATCCGCATCGTCCAGCTGAAGGACCCGCAGGAGCGCTGCTGCGGAGTTGGCCCGCAACTAGGCTTCCAGCACTCGCTGGGCGAGTTCGTCTACCTGATGGATGGCGACATGGAGCTGCTGCCCGGCTTCCTGGAGCGGGCCCTCGGCTTCCTGGCCCAGCACCCCGAGGTGGCTGGCGTGGGCGGCCGGGTGCTCGAGCGCAGCCTGGATGTGATGGAGTACCGCGAACGGGCGCTGCGCATCGAGCCGCACCGCGCCCCCGGGGCTGTGGACCGGCTGGACGGCGGCGGGCTGTACCGGCGCCTCGCGATCCAGGAGGCGAGCTACTTCTCCGACCGCAACCTGCACAGCTACGAGGAGTTCGACCTCGCCGTGCGGCTGCGCTCACGCGGCTGGAAGCTGTGGCGGCTGCCGATCGATGCGGTCAGCCACACCGGCCACCAGATGCCACCGTACCAGTTGCTGATGCGGCGCTGGCGCTCGGGCTACATCTGCGGGCCCGGCGAGCTCCTGCGTTCCGCGCTGGGCCAGCAATGGCTCAGACTCGTGTGGCGCGACCTGCGGGAGATCCGCCTCTACGTGGCCGTGCTGGCCTGGTGGGCCCTGCTGCTGTCGGTTCCGTTCTGGCCCATCGCCGGCACCCTGCAGGCCGCGTCTGCGGCGGCGCTGATCTTCACGCCCTGGCTGGTGATGCTGCTGCGCAAGCGCTCGCCGCAGCGGGCGCTCTACTCCGTTGTCTCGTGGTGCTTCCATGCGGCGGGCCTGGTGCGTGGGCTGCTGCGCCCGCGGCGTCCGGCCCACGCGCTGATCGCCAGCCGGGTCGTACGCGAGCCGGCGGGGCCGGTGCGCAGCGGCTCCGCCAACGGACCCTCGCCAGGCGAGCCGCCGCGCATGCGCCCGGCGCAGCGATTCTGAACGTCGCCACGCCGTTCGTCCTTCTCACGTTGAAAGCGCCGCCACCTCGAATGTCCCAGACTCCGCTGCCTTCCACCTTCGCGGCCCCAGGCGCCGCCAGCCGCTCCGAACGCCCCTATGTCTATATCTGCTGCCCGTGGACGCCGGTCGGTGGCGGCATGTACAAGATCGCGGACTACCTGATCCAGGCCCAGGGGTCCGATCCGGAGGGATTGCATGCGCAACTGCAGCCGCTGGACACCCGCGGCTCCGGCAGCGCCGCGGGATCGCTGTGGGTGCTGGCCCGCGCGATGGGCCGGCTGGTTCGCGGGCGCCTGGAGGGCCGCCTCGTCGGCGCCCACGTGAACATGGCCGAGCGTCTCAGCCTGGTCCGCAAGAGCACGGTGATCACGCTCTGCCGGATGCTGGGGGTGCCCGTCGTGCTGCACCTTCATGCGGCACAGCTGCACCATGCCTACCGGCGGTTCCCCAAGCCCCTGCAATGGGCCGTGCGCTGGATCTTCTCCCTGCCGCGCACCGTCATCGTCCTCGGCCATGCCTCGGCCGATTTCGTCTCCCGCGAACTCGGCGTTCCGGCCTCGCGCGTGGAAATCGTGATCAACGGCGTACCGGACCCGGTGGTGCCCCGCCGCGTTCCGGACGGGACCCGGCGCGTGCTCTTCGTGGGCAACCTCATGGAGCGCAAGGGGGTGTCGGACCTGCTGCGGGCCCTGGCCGATCCGCGGCTGTCGGACCTGCCGCTCGAAGCGACCTTCGCAGGCGGCGGCGATGTGGAAGGCTACCGCGCGATGGCCGAGCGCATGGGCCTGGCCGACCGGGTGCGGTTCACCGGGTGGGCCAGCCAGGACCAGGTGGCGCAACTGCTGTCTCAGGCCGACGCCTTCGTGCTGCCATCCTACGACGAGGGCCTGCCGCTGGCCATTCTCGAAGCCCTGGCGGCGGGTGTGGCCGTCGTGTGCACACCCGTCGGCGAGATCCCCCATGTGCTGACCGACGGCCAGGACGCGTGCTTCGTGCAGCCCGGAGACGCCCCCGCCATCGCGGCTGCACTGGACCGGATCCTGCACGACGACGACTTCCGCGAGCAGCTCGAATCCCGCGGCCGCGCCCTGCACCGCGGGCGCTTCTCGCTGGCGCAGTTCTATGCGGGCATCACCGCCATCCACCGCCGCCATTTCGGCGTCGGCGGCGCACCGGCCGCACCGCAACGCAACCAGGAGACCCGCGCATGACGGTCGATGCCAACACGATCGCGCGCGGCACCACGCTCGAGGCCGACGATGCAGACGTCGGCGGCGGGCCGGCCGGCCTGTCGCTGGCGCTGTCGCTGGCCGATACCGGCCTGTCGGTCCTGCTGCTGGAAGCCGGCCAGAAGCCGCAGGACCGGGCGGCGCAGGCGCTCTACGAGGGGGAAGTGGCCGACGATGCAATGCACAGTCCGCCCCACCGCTACCGCATGCGCGGCCTGGGCGGATCGACCCAGATCTGGGGCGGCCGCTGCACGCCCTATGACCCGATCGACTTCAGCACCCGCTCCTGGGTGCCGGACAGCGGCTGGCCGATCTCGTACGAGGACCTGCTGCCGCACTACGTGGCCGCGAACGCGCTCGTCGAGGCGGGCCGCTACGCCTACGATGCCCGCGAGGTGTTCCCGGGCCTGCCGCCGATGATCGCCGGCTTCACCAGCGACGTGGTCCGCACGAGCTCGCTCGAGCGCTTCTCGTGCCCGACCGATTTCTGGCGCCGGTACCGTCGCCGCATCGAGCTCGCCGCGAAGGTGCGGGTGGTCACCGGCGCGGTGTGCACCGGCATCCGGCTCGCGCCGGACGGACGCGAAGTCCGCTCCCTCGACATGGCCACCCTGGAGGGCAACCGCTTCCACGCGAGCGGCCGGGCGGTGGTCGTCGCCGCCGGCGGCCTGGAGACGGCCCGCCTGCTGCTGGCCTCGCGCGACGTGCAGCGCGGGGGCGTGGGCAATGGCCACGACGTGGTCGGCCGCTACTACCAGTGCCACATCGCCGGCAACGTCGGTACCCTGGTGGTCCACGGCCATCCGTCGGACGTGCGGCATGGCTACGAGATCGCACCCGAGGGCGTGTACTGCCGCCGCCGGCTGAGCGTCGCCGCATCGCGCCAGGAGCGCCACGGCCTGCTGAACGCGGTGGCACGGCTGCACTTTCCCAGGATCACCGATCCGTCGCACGGCATCGGGGTGCTTTCGGGCCTGTACCTCGCTCGCGGCCTCATCAGCTACGAATACGGCAAGCGCCTGCATGATGCCCCTCCGCCCATGCGCGCCGCCTGGCTGCGGCACCTGGCGAACGTGGCGGGCGATGCGGTCGACACCGCAGCCTTCCTGGGTCATTGGGTTCGCCGCCGGACGCTGGCCGAGCGCAAGTTCCCGTCGGTCATCCTGCGCAACCGGGCCAACCGCTTCAGCCTGGAGCTGCACGGCGAGCAGACCCCGCTCGCGGCGAGCCGGGTCAGCCTGGCGGACAGCCTGGACCCGCTGGGAATGCCCCGCCTGCGGGTCGACTGGCGCTACGACGCCGCCGACATTGCATCCCTGGCCGGTACGCTGGACCTGGTGGCCTCGGAACTCGCGCGCACCGGCGCGGGGCAGCTCACCTATTCGCGCGAGACGCTGGAAGAGGACCTGCTGCGCTACGGCGCCTACGGCGGCCACCACATCGGAACCGCCCGCATGGGCCGCGACCCGCGCACCAGCGTCGTCGATGCGGACTGCAAGGTCCACGGCGTCGCCAACCTGTGGCTGTCGGGTGCCTCTGTCTTTCCCACGTCGAGCCAGGCGAACCCCACCCTCACCCTGGTCGCCCTGGCGCTGCGCCTGGGCGCGCACCTGGGCCAGCGGCTCGTGACCCGCCGCGCACCCGCACTGGAGCTGACGCCATGACGATGAAGGTTCTGGTCCTGGGCGGAACGGGCTTCATCGGCTCGCGCCTGTGCACGATGCTGCAGGCAAGCGGCTGGGCAAGCGCCGTGCCAGCCTCCTCGCGTGGCGGCCAGGGGCGCCTCAAGCTGGACGCGCGCGACGCCGCCGCCGTGCAAGGCGCGCTGTCCGATGCCGACGCGGTGGTCAACTGCGTGGCCGGCGGCGCGGACGCGATCGAGCGCGGCGCCCAGGCGCTCGCACAGGCCCTGGCCGGCAGCCCCTGCCGGCGGGTGGTCCACCTGAGCACGATGTCGGTCTACGGCGCGGCCGAGGGCCTGCTGTCCGAAGACGCCCCCCTGGACCCCGGCCTCGGCTGGTACGGCGCGGCGAAGGTCAGGGCGGAATCCGTCCTTTCCGCGCTGGCGGCGGACGCCGGTGCCAGCGTGACGCTGCTGCGCCCCGGATGCGTGGCCGGCCCGGGCAGCGACCAATGGGTGGGCCGCATCGGCCGCCTGCTGGCGGCCGGTCGGCTCGGCGACCTGGGGACCGCGGGTGACGGATGGTCGAACCTGGTGCACGTGGACGACGTATGCCGTGCCGCCATGCGCGCGCTGCAGGAGGGCCCTGCGCCCGGCACCGCGCGCGCCTACAACCTAGCGGCACCGGACAGCCCGCGCTGGAACGACTACTTCGCCGACCTGGCGCTGGCCATTGGCGCCACGCCCCTGCCCCGCATCCACCGGCGGCAGCTGCAACTCGAGTCACGACTGCTCGGCCCCGCGCTGCAGGTGGGCCGCAAAGTCCTGGGGAAGCTGGGGCGGGATGGCTCGGGTCTGCCCGACCCCATCTCGGGCGGCCTGCTGGCGCTGTGGCATCGCCAGCAGCGGCTGGACCCCACCCGCGCCACCCAGGAGCTGGGCCTGCAATGGACCCCCTACGCCACCACCGTGCGCCAGGGCGCCCGCTGGTTCGCACCGGGCGGACAGGAAGTCCAGCATGGCGCCCAGAGCCGGGCGGCCGACAGGGTCTGAGTTTCAACGCAGAGGCCGCGGAGGGAGCGCCCTCTGCGTTCAAACCACAGGACT
>DAIMZU010000064.1:3578-9465 GCA_036733845.1 Ramlibacter sp. | reverse complement strand
CGCATCGGTCGTGTTCAACATCCCCTTCATGGTGCAGCCGATCCAGCGCGCTTTCGAGGCCATTCCCGCGAGCCTGTCCGAGGCCGCGGCCGTGAGCGGCCTCGGCGGATGGCAGACCCTCCTGCGGGTGGAACTTCCGCTGGCCTGGCCGGGCGTCCTGTCCGCGGCGGTGCTGACCTTCGTGCACACGCTGGGCGAGTTCGGCGTGGTGCTGATGATGGGCGGCAGCATTCCGGGTGAGACCAAAACCATCGCGATCAGCATCTACGACCGGGTGCAGGCCTTCGACCTCGAAAGTGCCGACCGCATGGCCCTGCTGCTGCTGGTGCTGTCCCTGGGGGCGGTAGCGGCATCGTTCTTCGCCACGGCGCGCCGGGTGAGGACCCGATGAGCCGCCCGCCCGCCGTGCCCGGTACCGCGGGCGGCCTGCGCGTGCAGGTGGACCAGCGCTCGCCCATGCCCCTGTCAGGCGGCTTCTCCTGTGCGCCGGGCGACCTGCTTGCGCTGGTCGGCCCTTCCGGCGCGGGCAAGACCTCGATGCTGCGCGCGATGGCCGGCCTCATGCGCCCGCAGCAGGCGCTCGTGGCCGTTGGCGACGAAGTCTGGTGCGACACCCGGCAAGGCATCCACCTGCCGCCACAGGCGCGTCACGTCGGCCTGGTGTTCCAGGACTACGCGCTGATGCCGCACCTGTGCGCCACCGACAACGTCGCCCTGTCCCTGCTGCACCTGCCCGCCTCTCGGCGGCGGGCCGAGGCACGTGGATGGCTGGACCACGTCCGCCTGTCGGGCGAGTTGCAGCAGCGCAGGCCGGCGACCTTGTCAGGCGGGCAGCAGCAGCGCGTCGCGGTGGCACGGGCGCTCGCCCGCCAGCCACGGCTGCTCCTGCTGGACGAGCCGTTCTCGGCGGTGGACCCCATGAACCGGCAGGGCCTGTACGACCTGCTGGCCGACCTGCGCCGGGACCTGCGCATTCCCATCGTCCTGGTCACGCACGACCTGGTCGAGGCCCGGCACCTCGCCGACAGCATGGTGGTGATGGACGCCGGCCGCATCCTGCAGCAGGGAACGCCGGGCCAGATCTACCGCTCGCCGCGCAATGCCCGGGTGGCGGACCTGCTCGGCATCCAGAACCGCTTCCAGGGCCGCTGGATCGGCCCGCAGGCAGCCGCCGACACCGAGGCCGGGCTGGGCTGGCTGGAGTGGCTGCCGCACGAAGGCGCGCCCGGCGGCCTGCGACTGCGCGTGCGCGACAAGGGCCGCCTCGCGCCGGGCCAGAAGGTGAGCTGGGTGGTCCAGGGTGATGCGCTGCACATCGGCGCCCCCGGCGGCGACGGGCTGCCCGCCGGCGCCACGGGCCACGTGCCCCTGCGCACCACGGTGACGACCGTCCGCAACCTGGGCGAAACCTCGCTGGCGAGCGCGGACGTGGAAGGCCTGGAGGGCGTCACCCTGCGGCTGGCCCGCTCGGGCCCGCAGCGGCGCCACCTGCAGGCCGGGCAGCCGCTGCAGGTCTGGCTCGACTGCGAGTGGGTGCACGTCATGCCGTCGAAGACAGCATGACGTGCAGGGCGAGCGGAGAGTAGAAACGAACGCAGATAGCTCTCTCTCTCTCTCTGCTTCTTCCGCCTGTGCCTAGTACTGGATACTGGCCGAAATGGTCCGGGAATACTTCGCCGGATCCGTTCCTGGGGCTTCGAGCGGCATGAAGTTGGGCATCACCGACGCGACCTTGCCGCTGGCCGTCCTCAAGTCCTCATGGAACGTCTCTTGCGCCTGCAGCAACTCCGGGATCGTGAAGGCATAGGTGGTATCCACCAGGTTGGGCCAGATCGTTGCGCTCTTGAAGAACAGCTCCTGCGCCATTTCGGCGCGGTACAGATCATCAGGGTGGCACACGTCACCCACCCGCTTCACGGCAGCACCATCCGACAGCTGTTGGGGCGGCGAAACCCGTAGCCGCAGGAACTTCCAGGCCGCCAGCGTGGTGCCTGCGAGGCCGGGCGTCGCAGGCGTGACGTCATGGGTGAAACTGTAATGGTCGGCGGCGTGCGAGACCGTCACGTCCCACATGTAGATCGCCAGCGCCCGGGCCAGGATCCCGGTTTCGAAAATCTTCTTCCCATCGGGAAACCCGTAGAGGTGCGCGCTGAGGTAGTTGGCCCACCGTTCCACATAGGTGTCTTTCGGGCTGGCCGCCAGGATGACGTCGGCGACGGTCGTGCAGAACTTCAGGAACGGCTGGAAGTAGACGCTCAGGCAGTGCCCATAGGCGATGTCGTCATCCATCCAGGGATTCATGTAGTCGTAACGCGGATACAGGTCCGCGCGAATCGGCAGGCCTTCGTAGCCGGCGCCGAACAGGCTCTTGATCACCATGCCCGAGGCTGTGAGCGGGTCGAACCAGGTTCCTTGCGGATTGGCGCTGAGTACGCCGTCTTCCGTTTCGAGAACAGCGTTGTTCACGGCAAGCGCGTAGGCGCTGTGCGGGTGCAGCAGCTGGAACAGCGGGTGGGTGCGCGGCACCGCGGTCTTGGTGATGGCGTTGACCGAGTCCATCGGGAAATGGAGGGACGGGTGCACCACGAACAAGCCGACATAGGACGCACCCTGGAGGGCATAGGCCTTGGCCAGGTTCCAGGCCGGATCGCCGGGTGTCACTTCCAGCGGGGACATCGACGGGCGAGGAACCTCGATGCGCACGCACGAATATTGGTTGTCGGTGTGCGTGAAGACGCAACTCACGCGCCATGCATAGGTGCCCGGCAAAGTGGCGCCCACCATCTTCTGCATGACGTAGAAGTCGGAGACCCAGGTCTTGCTCGCCTGCATGTATCGCATGGACCGGGCGAACACCGAGTTGGTCATCATGCGGACGAACTCGGCATCCGGGGGGATTTCCAACTGGTTGCCAGTGGCTGCATTGGCCGCCGCTGCGCCGGGGAAGAGAGTCTCCGTCTGGAAATAGCGCGAGCCGATGGCCTGTGTCCAGAGCACCGTTTCCACTGGCGGGATGTTCAGGATCTCCGGCGCATTCTCCAAGGGGTAGGAGGGGCTGGGCTGGGGCCAGGGTCCTCTGCGCTCGTAGAGAAACTGATCGGGGGGCAAGCCGGGCTGGCCCCACAACGGCTTTTCCATGCGGAATCCCTTCTCGATGGACGAACGGGTGGCGCCGGCGCGGTGGGGCGATCGGCTGGCACGTAGCATACCCTGCAAGTAACGCCGTGCGATCTCCGGCCAGCGGCGTCTGGCCTTGCACGTACAGTAGACATTTCGGCATCACTTTCGATCAATGGCTGCTTTCCTTGCACGCGTTCTCTGGATCGCCCTGGTTGTCATGCCCTGGTGCGTTCAACCTGCCGCCGCACAGGCGCCGAGACTCACGGTGTCCTCCAGCACAGGAGAAGTCACCCTGAACCCGTGGGTGCACGTGGTCGAGGACGCCGGCAAGAACAAATCGGTCGGGCAAGTTCTCCAGTCGTCCCTGGCGGCGACGCCCGACTCCGACGGTGGCGCGCTCAATTTCGGCTACACGGCGTCGGCCTATTGGCTGGTGGTGCCGATGGAAAACCCTGAAACGAGTCCGCTGGAGCGCCTGCTGGTGTTCGAGCCCACCTGGCTCGACGAGGTCCAGGTCACCTTGGTGGATTCGAGCGGGCAGATGCAGACGCAGGTCGGCGGCGACACGTTGCCTTTCGAGCGGCGCGCAGAACTGCGCCGGCAGATCAATTTCAACGTGGTGGTACCTCCGGGCCAGAGCACGCTGGTCGTGCGTGTGGCCAGCCGCGATACCTTGTTCGTCGTCATGTCATTGCTGGACCGCAGCGCCTTCAATCGGCTTGTGTCCGGGGAAGCGGCGTTCTTCGGGTTCTTCTATGGCGCATTGCTCGCGCTGATCGCGTTCAACCTGATGCTGTACCTCTCGGTGCGCGAACCGATGTACCTGGCGTACTGCGCCTATGTGGGCGCCTTCGTGGTGCTGCACCCCGTGTACAACGGCCACGCCTTCGGCCTCTTCTACCGCGAGTGGCCCGAGTTCTCCAACTGGGCGCATTCCCTGTTCGCTTACCTTTTTGCACTGTCGGGGCTGGTGTTCGCCAGTGTGTTCCTGGACCTGAAGAACAAGCTTCCCCGCGTCCACAGGGTCTGGCAGGGATTCCTGTTGGTCTTCTTCCTGTTCTTCCTTGCGACGATCCCCCTTGGTTACGGCTTCCATGCGCGGGGGGCGGTCAACTGGATCGTCATATATTCGGTCTTCGTCCTGGGCCTCGGCTGCATTTCCCTGAAGTATGGAAACAGCGCTGCCAAGTACTACCTGGCGGCCACCGTGGCCGGACTGGTTGGGTCCGCCGTCACGGCATCGACGGTCCTTGGCCTGCTGCCTTACACGTTCGTGACCTTCAGGGCGGTTGACTTCGGCATGCTGATCGACGCCATCATGCTGTCGCTGGCGCTTTCCGAGCGGATTTCACGGGTCAACCGTCTCGAGCGCCTCCGGCGCTTCTTCTCGCCCGCCGTGGCAGACCAGCTGCTCTCGGCCCGCAACGAGGACCTGTACCGCCCGCATCACCGCGAAATCGTCGTCCTGTTCCTCGACCTGCGCGGGTACACCAGCTTCACCCTGGAGCAAGGCGCCGATGAAGTGATGCGCGTGCTGGCCGAGTTCCATGCTGTCATGGGCGAGCTCATCGCCGCGCATGGCGCCACGCTGGAGCGCTTCGCGGGCGACGGGATGATGATCTTCTTCAACGATCCGGTCGAGGTACCGGACCCCGCCGTCCGGGCCTGCCGCATGGCGGTGGAGATGCAGTCACGCTTCGCGCAGCTGCAAGACCTCTGGGCGACCCGCGGGTACAGGCTGACCCTTGGCGTGGGCATTGCCCAGGGCGTGGCCACCATCGGCGCCATCGGATTCGAAGGCCGGCGCGACTACGCGGCCATCGGTAACGTGACCAATCTTGCCGCGCGGCTGTGCTCACAAGCCCTGGGCGGGCAAACCCTCGTGTGCAGTGTGGTGGCGGCCCACATCGACAAGGTCCTTCAGGTCCGGCCCCTGGCTGCGCTCGCTCTCAAGGGCTTTGCCGAACCGGTGGAATGCTTCGAGATGGCGGTGCCCCGGCGAGATGGGGCCGTCACTGCAGTGACCTGACGAGCCCGGTGGCCAGGTCCAGGCGCATCGCCAGGTGGGCGTTCAGGTTGCGCATCAGCTGGGCGTAGAGCCGCGGCGAAGCAGCTTCAAGGTGCTCCAGTCCCGATCGGTCGAGCTCCAGCAACCGGGCGGGACTGACACACACCGCGTCGGCCGTCCGATTCTGCGAGGTCAGCAGCGCCACCTCGCCGAAGATGCTGCCCGAGCCGAACGCCGCCAGGCGCGCGTACGAACCCGGGGAGTCGCCGGCAATGCGGATTTCCACTTCACCGGTCTCGACGAGGTACATGCAGGACCCTGGGTCGCCGTGTGCGAAGAGCGGTCCCGCGGGCACGTCCAGCGTTCGCATGCACGCGCGCAGCTCCCGCATCTCTTCAGGGCTCATGCCAGGCGTCAGGGGCGTGCAACCGAACTCGAATGGCGTCGGGATGTCGTCGTGGGGCCACTGCGCACGCACAAGCGCTGTCTCGGCATGTTCCAGCGCGCGGTCCAGGTCGGCGAACCAGTGGCCGCGGTTCGGCCAGTCCAGGCCCAGTGCGGCGAGCGTGCGGCCCCGAGGGCTGTCCGGGAGCACGCCGGCCAGCAGCGGCCTGACGCCGGCCGCCTCCAGCGCCTTGGCGCCCGCGCCGATGATCGCGCACGCGCTGGCGTCCACCGTGGTGACCCGCGCCAGGTCGAGCACGCAAAAGCGCGTTGCCGGTGCGGTGGACGCCAGGGCGCGCGCGAGCAGGTCGGCAG
>DAIMZU010000064.1:0-3568 GCA_036733845.1 Ramlibacter sp. | reverse complement strand
CGCCACGCGGCCTGAACACCGCGACAGGCAGCCCTTGTTCCTGCAGCCACTGCGCTTGCCGCTGCGGCCACACCCGCCTGGACCTCAGGCCGGCGCTGGCCGCAGCGTCGAACGTCGTCGCGGCCGACAGCTCGAGGGCGAGTAACACCATGGCCAGGATGCTGCCGATCACCAGGGCCAGCGGCACGCTGCCCAGTGTCAGGGTCGCAGCCACGGCGATGGCGATGCCCAGCGTCCACACCGTGCTGCGATCACGGCTGCGCGCCGCCAAGGCCCCGTGGACCTGGCGCAGCACCGACTGGTCCACCATGCCGACGCCCGACATCAGCAACACCGCTGCCAACGGCGCGACCGGCAGCCATGTGAGCCAGGCGCCGGCCACCACCACCAGGGCAAACAGCACCACCGCCATGCCGGCCGCCACGGTGCGGGGATTGGTCTTCATCTGGGCCAGCGGCAACGACAACAGCGCGGAGGTGGTCACCGGCAGGGCGCCCAGCGCTCCGCAGACCAGGTTGGCGCAGCCCTGTGCCACAAGCGTGCGGTTCACGTTCGAGCGCTCCCCCAGCAGGTTGCCCACCGAGGTGGCGACCACCGCTGCATTCATCAGCGATTGCATGGCGAGCAGGGCGGCATAGGGCAGGACCTGCAGCGCCGTGGCGGCCAGCCATTCGGGCGTCACGAAGCGCCAGATGGAGGTTGCCGTCTGCAGCGCCTGCGCCTGGGGCTGCAAGACGTCGAGGGTGTTTCCCAGTGCGCCAGAGCCCGCGGCCCCTTGGATCAGGTAGTGAACGAGCGTCCCGACGATCACGGCACACAGGATCGGCTGCCCCAGCCGCGGATACCGCCGGACGGCGATGAGCGTGGCGATGGTCACGAGCGCGACGGCGACCGATCCGGGTTTGATCTGCGACCAGAAGCCATCCCAGTGCCAGCCGTTCCACCTCGCACCAAGGATCGGCCCGATCTGGGACGAGATCACCAGCAGGCCCACGCCGGCGACAAACCCGGAAGTCACCGGTGCCGGCATGAACTTGATGAAACCGGCCAGTCGCAGCGACCCGGCCGTCAGGAGGATCAAGCCCATCAAGGCGACCGCCAGCGACATCGCCGCCCAGATCTCGACGTAGCTGGTGTTGGCTGCGCCGCGGGCGTAGAGATCGGCACCGAGTGCGGCGTAGATGACGGCGACGGACGGTGCCGGGGCGGCGATCTCCGCCGGCGCACGCGCGAGACCGGCCACCAGCAGGCCGCCGATGGTCGTGGACACGAAGGCAGCGACCAGCGCGGTGTTGGTCGCGGAGCTTCCGAAAGGGCCTGCCGCGAGCAGCCCGACAGCCAGCAGCGAAGACAGGCCCAGCAGCGCCGCAACGACCCAGTTGCCGAACGTCGGCAGGGCCGTCCTGGCGGGGGGCGATGCCGATGCTGCTGCGATTTTCATGGGGTTCCCGCGTTCGGCAGGTCCCGTGGACCGCGCGACAGGAGTGTACCCAGCAGCGTTTATTTCTTCTCCCGGATGATCCGATGGGCGAGCGTGTTCGCAAGCGCAGCCATCCGCTGGCCGATCAAAGATCTTGCCGATTTCATGCAAGGTGAAGCCTTGCCTCCAGCGCTCCCACATCAGCGCCGTCAGGCGATCGGCGCTCTTCTTTAACGCCCCCGAGCCAATCCCCTCCCCAACTGAAAGGCATACTCGATCGTCAGCGGCGCATGGTCGCTGAAGCGCTGGGTCTTGTAGATGGCGGTGGCGCGCGCCAGGGCGGCCACTTCCGGGGTGGCGATCTGGTAGTCGAGCCGCCAGCCGACGTTCTTCGCGTAGGCCGCGCCGCGGTTGCTCCACCAGGTGTAGCAGTCGTCGGTCGCGTCGGGCTCGAGGTGGCGGTACACGTCGACCAGGCCACCCGGGGCCAGCAGCCGGGTCAACCAGTCGCGCTCCTCGGGCAGGAAGCCGCTGTTCTTCTGGTTGCCGCGCCAGTTCCTGAGGTCTTCCTTCCGGTGCGCGATGTTGATGTCGCCGCACAGGATGAACTCGCGTTCGGACTGCAGGCGTGCAAGGTGCGGCTGGAATCCGGCCAGGAAGCGGAACTTGGCCTGCTGGCGCTCCTCGCCCGAGGAGCCCGAAGGAAAGTAGGCGCTGATGACGGAGAAGCGGCGGGCCGGGGTGTCGAAGCGCAGTTCGAGGAAGCGGCCTTCGGCGTCGAACTCGCCGCCGTCCCAGCCGGCGATGACGTCGCTGGGCTCGTGGCGGGTGTAGACCCCGACGCCCGAATAGCCCTTCTTCTCGGCGAAATGGAAGTAGCCCTGAAGGCCTGCGAGCCTGTCGAAACGGCCCTCGATGTCTGCCGCCTGGGCCTTGACCTCCTGGACGCAAATACAATCCGGCTGACAGCTTGCCAGCCAGTCCTCCACGCCCTTGCTGGCCGCGGAACGGATGCCATTGAGGTTGAGGCTGGTGAGCTTGAACAAGGATCTTTCCATGACGGCAGGCAAGGGGCAGGACGACCTGGCCCAGGAATTCGTGCAGTTCGCAGTGGAGGCGGGAGTGCTTCGCTTCGGGCACTTTCGCACCAAGGCCGGTCGCGACTCGCCGTATTTCTTCAATGCGGGGCTGTTCGACGACGGCGCCAAGCTCGGCCGGGTGGCGCAATTCTATGCACGCCGCATCCTCGCTTCCGGCGTGCAGTTCGACATGCTGTTCGGCCCCGCGTACAAGGGCATCCCGCTGGCCGCCGCAGTGGCCATCGAACTCGCTCGGCTGGGGCGCAACGTGCCCTTTGCCTATAACCGCAAGGAAGCCAAGGACCATGGCGAAGGCGGCACGCTGGTCGGCGCACCCATGGCGGGCCGCGTGCTGGTGATCGACGACGTCATGTCCGCCGGCACGGCCGTGCGCGAGTCGATCGCCATCATCCGTGCGGCCGGCGCCACGCCGCAGGCGGTCGCGATCGCCCTGGACCGCCAGGAAAAGGCCACCGAGGACGGGCGCGACGTGGACCACAGCGCAGTGCAGTACGTGCGCGACCGCCTGGGACTGCAGGTGTGCGCCATCGCGCGGCTGGCCGACCTGCTCGACTACCTGCAGCAACACGCCGGCGAGGCGCTCGGCGCCCACCATGCGGAGGTGCTCGCCTACCGCCAGCGTTACGGGGTGGGCGAGTGAACGCAGGGCGGCTGCGCCGCACGGCCCGCGGAGTGCGCACCCTTGCGGTGGCGGGGCTGGCCAGCCTGGCCTGGGCCGCTCCAGCCTCTGCGCAGTCGATCTTCACCTGCATCGATCGCCAGGGCCAGCGCATCACCGCCGACCGGCCGATCCTGGAATGCAATGACCGGGAGCAGCGGGAGCTGAACCGCGACGGAACCCTCCGCCGCGTGCTCCCCCCGCCACCCACGGCAGCCGAGCGTGAAGCGGCCGCCGAAAAGGCGCGGCAACAGGCCGAATTGCAGCGCCGGGAGAACGACGAGCGCCAGCGCCAGAGGGCCCTCCTGGCCCGCTTCCCGAATCAGGCCGCCCTGGCCCGCGAGCGCGAGGCATCGCTCGCCAGCATCCAGGAGGCGATCGCCGTCAACC
>DAIMZU010000063.1:0-9541 GCA_036733845.1 Ramlibacter sp. | reverse complement strand
GTACAAGGGCCTGTTCGGGCTGGGCCCGCTGAATTCACCCGCCGCGTTCTGGGGCGCCGGCGCCGGCGCCCTGACGCTCACGGCGGCAGTGTTCATGGCGCTGCTGTGGCAGGCTGCACGGCATCGCGGGCGCTGACCCTCTGGCGCACGCGCGAGGCCGGCAGCAGCAGGGTGAAGGTCGATCCGACGCCCACGGTGCTCTCGATGCGCAGTTCGCCACCATGCCGCTGGGCCACGTGCTTGACAATGGCCAGTCCCAGGCCGGTGCCGCCGGTCTCGCGCGAGCGGCTGCGGTCGACGCGGTAGAAGCGCTCGGTCAGCCGGGGCAGGTGCTCGGCCTCGATGCCCGGGCCGGTGTCGCGCACGCTGAAGGCAGCGCCGCCCTCCGGCAGCAGGCGCCATTGCACGTCGATGGCCTGCCCCGCGGGCGTATAGCGCACGGCGTTGCCCACCAGGTTGGACAGCGCACTCAGCACCTCCGTGGCAACGACCGCGAGGTCCAGCGCCGGAACCGGTGCGAACTGCAAGGCGTGGTGGCGACCCAGGGCGTGGCTGAGACCGCGGGCTTCCGCCTCGCACTGGGCCATCAGGGACTCCAGCGCCACCCAGCCGCCGCCTCCCGGCGCCGGGCTGCCCTCCAGCCGGGACAGGGTGAGCAGGTCATTGACCAGCGACTGCATGCGCTGGGCCTGCTGCGACATCAACCCGAGATAGTGCTGCCGTTCCTGCGCCTCCAGCGGCAGGTTCTGCAGCGTCTCGATGAAGCCTGAAAGCACCGTGAGCGGCGTGCGGATCTCGTGGGACACGTTGGCGACGAAATCGCGCCGCATGGTCTCGGCCTGCTCCAGGGCGGTCACGTCGCGCGACAGGAGCAGCTTGCGTCCCTCGCCATAGGGATGCAGCCGCACGGAAATGCGGGAGGGCCGGCTGGGCGTGCTCGAGCGGCCGGGGATCACGACATCGCGGTCGAAGTCGCCTGCGGCCTGGTAGGCCGCGAAGGCCGGGTCGCGCACGAGGTTGCCGACCAGTTGCATCATGTCGCGCTGGGTATCGAAGCCGAAATGGCTGGCAGCGGTGAGGTTGCACCACTCGATGTGGCCCTCGGCATCGAGCAGCACCACCCCGTTGGGCGAGGCCTGGATCGCGGCGAGGAACTCCTGCAGGCGCAACTCGGCCTGCGCGGTCTGCTGCTCGCGCGCGCGCATGGCGCGCCGGCTGCGGTCGAGCATTTCTCCCCACAGGCCGGCCATTTCTGGCGGGTCCCCGGCATCGGGTCGTCGCAGCCAGCGGACCGCGCGCAAGCCGCGCAGCAGGTCGAGCACGAACCAGGTCACCGCCGCCACCACGGTGCCGAGCAGCGCGCCGAACTCGCCGCCCAGGCGCCCGCCCAGCAGGGCTCCCGCGATGAGCAGGACCACGAAGCTGCTGATTCGCCAGAGCATGGATCGGGCCGCGACGCGGCTCAGGCCACGACCGGCTGCGCCGTCATGCGGTAGCCGACCCCGCGGACGGTCTCGACCAGCGTGCCAGCGGCGCCGAGCGCCTCGCGCAGGCGCTTGACGTGCACGTCCACGGTGCGCTCCTCGATGTAGACGTGGTCGCCCCAGACCTTGTCCAGGAGCTGCGCCCGGGTGTGCACCCGCTCCGGGTGCTTCATGAAGTAGTGCAGCAGCTTGAACTCCGTCGGTCCGAGCTTGAGCGGCTGGCCACGCCAGGTCACCCGGTGGGTGGCGGCATCGAGCCGCAGTTCATTGAGGTGGACGTCCTCGCTGGCCGGCTCGGGCGCGCGCCGGCGCAGCACGGCGCGGATGCGGGCGAGCAGTTCCTGCGTGGAGAAGGGCTTGGTGATGTAGTCGTCGGCGCCGGCGTCGAGCCCCGCCACCTTGTCCGGCTCGTCGCCGCGTGCGGTGAGCATCAGGATGGGCACGCCACGGGTGCGCGCGTCGGCACGCCACTTGCGCGCCAGGGACAGGCCGCTCTGGCCGGGCAGCATCCAGTCGAGCAGGATGGCATCGGGCAAGGCGGCTTCGAGTTCGCGCTGGGCGGCGGCGCCGTCCTCGGCCCACACGGGCGCGAAGCCGTTGTGCCGCAGGTTGACCGAGATGAGTTCCGCAATGGACGGTTCGTCCTCGACGATCAGCACGCGGGGATGTTTCATGGACAGCGCGGGCTCACCCTCACCTCGCGGCGGACTCGACCTGCTCCATCGAGGTGTGGCGCACATCGGCCCCCTTGACGATGTAGATGATCAGTTCCCCGATGTTCTTGGCGTGGTCGCCGATGCGCTCGATCGCCTTGGCCAGGAACAGCAGGTCCAGGCTGGCGGAGATCGTGCGCGGGTCTTCCATCATGTAGGTGATGAGCTTGCGCACGAAGCCGTCGAACTCCTGGTCGATGAGGTCGTCTTCCTTCATGATCGCCACCGCGGCCTGCGTGTCCAGCCGCGCGAAGGCGTCCAGCGCCTTGCGCAGCAGCCCGGCCGCCAGGTCGGAGGCGGTGCGCAGGTCGGAGGTCGGCAGTGCGCGCGCCGAGCCGCTTTCGATGATGGAGTTGACCATGCGCGCGATCTTGGTCGCCTCGTCACCGACGCGCTCCAGGTTGGCGGTGGTCTTGGAGATGGCGATCAGCAGGCGCAGGTCGCGTGCGGTGGGCTGCCTGCGACCGATGATGGACGCGAGCTCGCGGTCGATGTCGACTTCGAGCTGGTTCACGCGAAGCTCGATCTCCATGACCTGGTCGGCCGACTCGCGGCTGAAATGGGAGAGCGCGTAGACGGCCTGGTGAATCTGCGATTCGACCAGCCCCCCGAGTTCCATGACGCGGGAGGAGACGCTGTTGAGCTCGGTGTCGAACTGTGCGGAGATGTGCTTGTCGGGCATGTGCGTTCGCCTCTCAGCCGAAACGGCCGGTGATGTAATCCTCTGTCTCCTTGCGCTTGGGCTTGAAGAAGATCTGCTCCGTCTCTCCCACCTCGACCAGGTCGCCCAGGTACATGTAGGCGGTGTAGTCGCTGCAGCGCGCGGCCTGCTGCATATTGTGGGTCACGATGACCACGGTGTAGTCGGTCTTCAGCTCGGCGATCAGCTCCTCGATCTTGGCCGTGGAAATCGGGTCCAGCGCCGAGCAGGGCTCGTCGAGCAGCAGCACCTCGGGCTTGATCGCGATGCCACGCGCGATGCACAGCCGCTGCTGCTGGCCACCCGACAGGCCGGAGCCGCTCTGCTCGAGCTTGTCCTTGACTTCGTCCCACAGTGCCGCCTTGCGCAGCGCCCATTCGACCCGCTCGTCCATGTCGGAGCCGGACAGGCTCTCGAACAGGCGCACGCCAAAGGCGATGTTGTCATAGATGGACATGGGAAAGGGCGTGGGCTTCTGGAAGACCATGCCGACCTTGGCCCGAATCAGGGCCACGTCCTGCTTCGAGGTGAGCAGGTTCTCGCCATCGAGAACGATCTCGCCTTCTGCGCGCTGCTCGGGATAGAGCTCGTACATGCGGTTGAAGGTGCGCAGCAGCGTGGACTTGCCGCAGCCCGACGGCCCGATGAAGGCGGTGACCTTCTTTTCGGGAATATCCAGGTTGATGCCCTTGAGGGCATGGAAGCTGCCGTAGTAGAAGTTCAGGTTGCGCACCGACAGCTTGGGTGCGGCCATTTGCGCGGGGGCGGTCGTCATGGAAAGGCTTCTCAGGTCTTGGTTCGGGTGACCACGCGGGCCAGGATGTTCAGGCCCAGCACGGCGAGGGTGATCAGGAACACGCCGGCCCAGGCCAGCTCCTGCCAGTTCGCGTAGGGGCTCATGGCGAACTTGAAGATGGTGACTGGCAGGCTGGCCATCGGCTCGGACAGGTTGGAGGTCCAGAACTGGTTGTTCAAGGCCGTGAAGAGCAGCGGCGCGGTCTCGCCCGAGACACGGGCCAGGGCCAGCAGCACGCCGGTGACGACGCCTGCGCGCGCTGCGCGCAGCGTGATCAGCGTGATCACCTTCCACTTGGGCGAGCCCAGCGCATACGCGGCCTCGCGCAGCGCCGAGGGGATCAGCGCGAGCATGTTCTCGGTGGTGCGGATCACCACCGGAATGACGATCAGCGCCAGCGCCGCAACACCCGCCCAGCCGGAGAACTGCTTGAAGCGCGCCACGATGACGGCGTAGATGAACAGGCCGATCACGATGGACGGCGCCGACAGCAGGATGTCGTTGACGAAGCGGGTCACGCTGCCGAGCCAGCCCTTGGGGTCGTACTCGGCCAGGTACACGCCGGCCATGATGCCGATCGGCGTGGCGATGAAGGTGGCGGTGAGCACCATCACGGCCGAGCCATAGATTGCGTTGGCGATACCGCCCGCCTCGTTGGGCGGCGGCGTCATCTGCGACAGCGTGGACCAGGTCAGGCCGCCGATGCCCAGGCGCACGGTCTCGAACAGGATCCAGACCAGCCAGAACAGGCCGAAGGCCATCGCGGCCAGCGACAGCGTGAGCGCGATCGCATTGACCCGCTTGCGGCGGTAGAACTTGGCGGCGCGCGGGTCGCGCGTGGCGGTGGCAGTGGCGGCGTTCATGATTTGCGGCCCTCGTTGCGGCGCAGCCGTGACAGCAGCAGCTTGGACAAGGTCAGCACGACGAAGGTGATGAAGAACAGCACGAGGCCCAGGTAGATCAGCGACGCCTGGTGCAAGCCGTCCGCCGCTTCGGCGAACTCGTTGGCCAGCGCGGAGGTGATGCTGTTGGCCGGCGCGAACAGGCTGAGCGTGTCGAGCTGGTTGAAGTTGCCGATGACGAATGTGACGGCCATGGTCTCGCCGAGGGCGCGGCCCAGGCCGAGCATGATGCCGCCAATGACGCCGGTCTTGGTGTAGGGCAGCACCACCTTGAACATCACCTCCCAGGTGGTGGAGCCCAGGGCGTAGGCGGACTCCTTCAGCATGGGCGGCGTGACCTCGAAGACATCCCGCATCACCGCCGCGATGAACGGAATGATCATGATCGCCAGGATGATTCCCGCGGCCAGCACGCCGATGCCCACGGGCGGGCCGGAGAACAGCGCGCCGAGGTAAGGCACATTGCCGAACAGGGCCTGCATGGGCTGCTGGACGTAGGTGGCCAGGATGGGGCCGAACACCAGCAGGCCCCACATGCCATAGACGATGGAGGGCACGGCAGCCAGCAGTTCGATGGCGGTGCCCAGCGGCCTCTTGAGCCAGGCCGGCGAGAGCTCCGTCAGGAACAGCGCGATGCCGAAGCTGACCGGCACCGCGATCAGCAGCGCGATGAACGAGGTCGCCAGCGTGCCGTAGATCATCACCAGGCCGCCGTACTCGTTCTCGACCGGATCCCAGACGCTGTTGACCAGGAAGCCCAGGCCGAACTTCTCGATGGACGGCCACGCGCCCACCACCAGGGAAGCCAGGATCGCCACGAGCAGCGACAGGGTCAGGAAAGCGGCGCCCTTGGCCAACCAGCCGAACAGCCGGTCCACCCAGGCGCCGCCACGGGCCGGCCGTCGGGCCGGAGGGGTGTTGCGCAGCGCCTCGGTCATCGGACGCGCGCGGGATAAGTTGGCAGCCTCATGGGCCGGAAGTGTAGAGGACATGCACCCCTCGGAATTCCTGTTCCGCAAGCCGGACGGCCAGCCCTGCCCACCCGGGGCAGGCCGGCGATCCGGCGGTGCGCGTCACTCAGCGGAACGCGACCGGCTTGCCCGAGCCGTCCTTGATCTCGGCGGCCCACAGCTTGCGCACCTGCTCCTTCACCGCGGCCGGCATGGGAACGTAGTCCAGCTCCTCGGCCTGCTTGTCGCCGCTGGCGTAGGCCCATTCGAAGAACTTCAGGGCCGCCGCGGCCTGCTCGGGCCGGTCCTGCTGCTTGTGCATCAGGATGAAGGTGGCGCCCGTGATCGGCCAGGACTGCGCCCCCGGCTGCTGGGTCAGGATCTGGTAGTAGCTCTTGGCCCAGTCGGCACCCGCAGCGGCCGCCTTGAAGGACGCGTCATCGGGGTTCACGAACTGGCCGGCCGCGTTCTGCACCTGCGTGAAGTTCATCTTGTTCTGCTTGACGTACGCGTACTCGACGTAGCCGATCGAGTTCGGCAGGCGGCCGACGAAGGCGGCCACGCCCTCGTTGCCCTTGCCGCCGGCGCCCGTCGGCCAGTTGACCGCGGTGCCTTCGCCCACCTTCTGCTTCCACTCGGGGTTCACCTTGGAGAGATAGTTGGTGAAGATGAAGGTCGTGCCCGAGCCGTCGGCGCGGCGCACGGGCGCGATGGTGGCGTCAGGCAGGTTCAGGCTGGGGTTCAGGGCCTTGATGGCCGGGTCGTTCCACTTGGTGATCTTGCCCAGGAAGATGTCTCCCAGGACCTGCCCGTTCAGGCGCATCTGACCCGGCTGGATGCCCTTGATGTTGATCACGGGCACCACGCCGCCGATCACCATCGGGAACTGGACCTGGCCCTTCTTGGCCAGCTCGTCCTCTTTCTGCGGCATGTCGGAGGCGCCGAAGGCCACGGTCTTGGCGTCGATCTGGCGGATGCCGGCACCGGAGCCGACCGACTGGTAGTTGATCCGCACGCCGGTGGCCTTGTTGTAGTCGGAGGCCCACTTGGCATACAGCGGCGCCGGGAATGTCGCGCCGGCACCCGTGACATCCTGGGCAGCGGCCAGGCCGGCAAACGTGACTGTGGCAAAGCCGGCGACTGCCAGGCGCAGGGTCTTGTTCATGGATCGATCCTCTCGATGTGCGGGTTGGTCGAAGTGACAGGACGCACTGTAGGAACCCTGCATGACAACCGTGTGACAGCCGGTGACCTCTGCCGCAGCGCCGCTGAGGCACCCTCACTCCCATGCAGGGCCCCGCTTTGCTATCCTGCCGGCCGAATGGACGATGGAACCCTCCTGGCCGCGGTCGACCTCGGCTCCAACAGCTTTCGCCTCGAAATCGGGCGTTTCGAGCACGGCCGGATCCAGCGGATCGAATACCACAAGGAAACCGTCCGGCAGGGGGGCGGGCTGGACGAAGCCCGCAACCTGACGACCGAAGCCATGCAGCGCGGCTGGGACTGCCTGGCCCGGTTCGGCGAGCGGCTGTCCGGATTCCCCCTCGAACATGTGCGCGCAGTGGCCACCCAGACCCTTCGGGAGGCACGCAACCGCGAGGACTTCCTCTCGCGGGCGCGCCAGCTACTCGGCTTCCCCATCGACGTGATCGCCGGACCGGAGGAAGCGCGCCTGATCTATCTGGGCGTGGCCCACCTGCTGCCGCCGTCGGACGAACGCCGGCTGGTGGTCGATATCGGCGGGCGATCCACCGAGCTGATCCTGGGGCAGCATCTCGAGCCGCAGGTCACCGGGAGCTTCAAGGTGGGAAGCGTCTCCTGGTCGCAGAAGTACTTCCCGGACGGCGAATTCTCCGAAGCGGCGTTCGAGTTTGCACAGGTCTCGGCACAGGCCGTCCTCGACGAGGCGCTCGACAGCTATCCCCGCACGGGATGGGACCGTGCTTACGGGGCCTCCGGAACCGTCGGGGCGGTGGAGGATGTGCTCGGCGGCCTCGGCCACCCGCCAGGCGTGGTCAGCCGCGAGGGGCTGTGGACGCTGCGCGAGATGCTCCTGCAGGCCGGACATGTCGAACGACTGCGCATGGGTGGCCTGCGCGAGGACCGCAAGCCGCTGATCGGCGGCGGCCTGTCGGTCCTGCTCGCCCTCTTCGAACTGCTGCACATCGACCAGTTGCAGGTGGCACGCGGCGCGCTGCGGCACGGCGCCCTGTTTGAAATGCTGGACACGAACCACACGCGCTGGGAAGCCCGCTCCGTCCAGGCGGGCTGACGCCCCCGCCTTGCGGCCCGGTCAGCCGCCGGCCTGCACGGCTTCAGCGAGCCGCTGCGCCGAAGTTCGCGCCAGCCCCTCGTCCGCTGCCTCGACCATGACACGCAGCACCGGCTCGGTGCCGCTCGGCCGGATGAGGATCCGCCCGGCGCCGGCCAGGTCGGCCTCCACGGCGCGCCGTGCCGCTGCAAGCCCGGGGCTGGACTTCCAGTCCTGTCCCGGCTGCAGGCGCACGTTGAGGAGGGTCTGCGGGAACAGCCGTACCGGCTCCAGCAACTGCGCCAGGGAGCGGCCGCTGCGAACACAGGCCTCCAGGACCTGAAGGGCGCTGACCAAGCCGTCGCCGGTGGTGTGCTTGTCCAGGACCAGCAGGTGCCCGGAGCCCTCGCCGCCGAGTCGCCAGCCGCGGTGATCGAGTTCCTCGAGCACGTACCGGTCGCCGACCTTGGCGCGGACGAACTCGACGCCGCGCTCACCCAGGGCGAGTTCGACAGCCATGTTGGTCATCAGCGTGCCGACGACACCAGGGATGGGCTCGCCGCGCGAGAGGCGGTCGGCCACGAGCAGGTAGAGCAGTTCGTCGCCATTGAAGAGCCGGCCCGAGCCGTCCACCAGTTGCAGCCGGTCAGCGTCGCCATCGAGCGCGACGCCGAGATCGGCGCCCTGCTCGCGCACCTTGCGCGCCAGCGCCTCGGGGTGGGTGGCACCGACCTCGCGGTTGATGTTCAGGCCATCGGGCGCACAGCCGATGCAATGGACCTCGGCCCCCAGTTCGTGGAAGACCAGCGGTGCGATGTGGTAGGCCGCGCCGTGTGCGGCGTCGACCACGATCTTCATTCCGCGCAGCGAGAGGCTGCTGTCGAAGGTGCTCTTGCAGAATTCGATGTAGCGTCCCGCGGCGTCATCCAGGCGGCGCGCCTTGCCCAGTGCGGCCGAGTCGGCCCAGGCGGGAGGTTCCTGCAGCGCGGCCTCCACCTGCAGTTCCCACTCGTCGGGCAGCTTGGTGCCCTGCGCGCTGAAGAACTTGATGCCGTTGTCATCGAAGGGGTTGTGGCTGGCGCTGATCACCACCCCCAGGCTTGCGCGCTGCGCACGGGTCAGGTAAGCGACCCCCGGGGTCGGCAAGGGCCCGAGCAGCACCACGTCGACGCCGGCCGAGTTGAAGCCGGATTCGAGGGCGCTCTCCAGCATGTAGCCGGAGATCCGCGTGTCCTTGCCGATGAGCACAGTGGGACGGGCCTCGGACCGCTTGAGGACCCGGCCGACCGCATGGGCCAGCCGCAGGACGAAATCGGGAGTGATGGGGGGCTGGCCGACCGTGCCGCGGATGCCGTCGGTGCCGAAGTATTGACGCGTCATGCCGACATTGTCCCCTCTACCGGCCCCGCATTGGTGAGCACGGCCTGTCGAACCTGCAGGGCGGCGACTGTCTCGCGCACGTCATGGACCCGAAGGATGCTCGCGCCGCGCTCGGCCGCCAGCAGCGCGGCCGCGACGCTCGGCACCAGCCGCTCATCGACCGGTAGCCCGGTGGCCACGCCGAGGGACGACTTGCGCGACGATCCCACCAGCAGCGGGTAACCCTCGGCGAGCAGTTCATGCTGCCGCGCGAGCAGCGAGAAATTCTGCGCCGGCGTCTTGCCGAAACCGATGCCCGGGTCCCAGCAGATCCGGTCGGCTGCGACGCCGAGGCCTCGCAGCGCCTGCGCCTGGTGGTGCAGCAG
>DAIMZU010000062.1:8450-9657 GCA_036733845.1 Ramlibacter sp. | reverse complement strand
CGAGGCCGAGGTGCGCGCCGCCGACGCGCGCATGCGCGCGGCAGCGGCCGGCTGGCACGCCGCCCGCGTCTCGGTCGCGGCCGAGGCGGCGGGCAGCTATTTCGCCTTGCGCGCCTGCCGCTGGCAGCTCGAAGTCACCGCCAACGACGCCCGCTCGCGCAGCGAAACCGCCCGCCTGACGCAACTGAGTGCCGACGCCGGCTTCACCGCACCGGCCGTGGCCGCGCTGGGCCGTGCCACCGCCGCCGAATCCGCGGCGCGCCTGAAGCAGCAGCAGGCGCAGTGCGAACTCGAACTCAAGACCCTGGTGGCACTCACGGGCCTGCCCGAGCCCGCCTTGCGCGAGCGCCTGGCGAGGGCCGCGCCGCAGCCGCTCGCCGGCGCGCCCTTCGTCATCGCCGCCCTGCCCGCGCAGGTGCTGGCGCAGCGTCCCGACCTGGCGCAGTCCGAAGAGGCGATCGCCGCCGCCAGCGCGGACATCGGCGCCGCGCGCGCCGACCTGTACCCGCGGCTGTCGCTCTCGGGCTCGATTGCCGCGGGCCACGTGCGCGCCGGCGGCGCGGGCCGCGATGCGCAGACCTGGGCGATCGGTCCGCTCGCGCTGAGCGTTCCGCTGTTCGACGCGGGCCGCCGCAATGCCAACGTCGAGGCGGCGGAGGCGCGCTATCAGGAGGCGGTCGCCCGCTACCAGGGACAGGTCCGCCAGGCCGTGGCCGAGGTCGAGCGAGCGCTGGTCACGCTGTCCAGCGCCCAGGCCCGGATCACCGACGCCGAAGCGGCAGCGCGGGACTTCCAGGTCTCGTTCGACGCGACCGAGGCACGCTACCGCACCGGACTCGCCAGCCTGGTCGAGCTCGAGGACGCGCGCCGCAACCTGTATGCCGCGCAGCTTGGGGTCGTCGGGCTGCACCGCGAACTGCAGTCCGCCTGGGTTGCGCTCTATCGCGCCGCAGGCGGCGGCTGGGACCGCAACGCCACGGCCACGGCAGCCGCGACCCTCCCGGCGCGCCCCTGACCCACCCCCTTTGCCGTACATCATGACACCCACGTCCCGCATCGCCCTGGCCGTCCTGGTGCTCGCCGCCCTGCTTGCCGCAGGCGCCGGCCTGCGCGCCCAGGGAAGCCCGGCCCGCGGCGCCCCGCCCGCGACCGATGTCAACCCGTCGCTCACCGTGGCCACGACCACCGCACGGCGCGAGACGCTCAC
>DAIMZU010000062.1:0-8440 GCA_036733845.1 Ramlibacter sp. | reverse complement strand
CCGCGCCGCCGTGGGCGACCGGGTCCGGCGCGGGCAGGTCCTGGCCACCTTCGCGACCGACACGCTGGGCGCCGAGGAAGCCCAGGCGCGCGCGGCCCTGGCCGAGGCCCAGGCCGCCGCGGCCGAGGCCGAAGCCAACGCGCAGCGGGCCCGCACGCTCGAGCCCACCGGGGCGCTGTCGGCGTCGCAGATCAACCAGTACCTCACCGCGGCCAAGACCGCGCAGGCCCGGGTGGAGGCCGCGCGCGCGGTGCTGCAGTCGCGCCAGGTGCGCGTGTCGCAGGCGCAGGTGCTGGCGCCCGACGACGGCATCATCTCGGCGCGCACCGCCACCGTCGGCGCGGTGATCGGGCCGGGCTCGCCGGAACTGTTCCGGCTGATCCGGCAGGGCCGGCTCGAGTGGCGCGCCGAGGTGACGTCTCCCGAACTGGCGCGCCTGAAGCCGGGCGTGCCGGCCACCGTGACCACCGCCGCCGGCGCACGGCTGCAGGGCCGCGTGCGGACGATCGGACCCACGGTCGATCCGCAGACGCGCAACGCGCTGGTCTACGTGGACGTGCGGCCGGTGGCGGGCAGCACCGGCCATGCGCTGCCAGGCATGTTCGCGCGCGGCGAATTCGAGCTTGGCAGCGACAGCGCGCTGACCGTGCCCCGCACCGCGGTGGTCGTGCGCGAGGGCTTCAGCTACGTGATGGGCGTCGACGCGAACAATCGGATCACGCAGATCCGCGTCCGCACCGGGCGGGCCATCGGCGACCGCATGGAAATCGTCGACGGCCTGCCGGCGGACACCCGCATCGTGACCTCCGGCGGCGGCTTCCTCAATGAAGGCGACCTCGTCCGCGTCGTGGAGGCACCGGCACCGGCGGCTGCATCCGCAGCGTCGCCCGCACCGCCCGCCGCATCCGTTCCCGCGGCGCCGGGGAGCGCGACGCGATGATGAACGTTTCGTCCTGGTCGATTCGCAACCCCATCCCGGCGGCGATGCTGTTCGTGCTGCTCACCTTCGGTGGGCTGCTCGCCTTCAAGGCCATGAAGGTGCAGAACTTTCCGGACATCGACCTGCCGACGGTGTCCATCACCGCAGCCCTGCCCGGCGCATCGCCCGCGCAGATGGAGACCGACGTTGCGCGGCGCATCGAGAACGCGCTCGCGACGGTCCAGGGCATCAAGCACATCCACACCAAGGTGCAGGACGGGGTGGCGTCGGTCACCGCCGAGTTCCGGCTGGAGAAGCCGGTGCAGGAAGCCGTGGACGACGTGCGCTCGGCGGTCTCGTCCATCCGGGCCGACCTGCCGGCCGACCTGCGCGACCCGGTGATCGCCAAGCTGGACCTGGCCGGGCAGCCGGTGCTGGCCTACACGGTCAGCTCGTCCCGGCTCGACGAGGAATCCCTGTCGTGGTTCGTCGACCATGAAATCTCGCGGCGGCTGCTGGCCGTGCCGGGCGTGGGCGCGGTCAAGCGCGTGGGCGGCGTGGACCGCGAGATCCGCGTCGCGCTCGATGCGCAGCGCCTGCAAGCCCTGGGCGGCACCGCGGCCGAAGTCTCGCGGCAGCTTCGCCAGATGCAGCAGGAAGTCGCCGGCGGGCGCACCGACCTGGGCGGCAGCGAACAGCCGGTGCGCACGCTCGCGACCGTGCAGACCGCCGAGGAGATCGCGCGCATCGACGTCCCCCTGTCCACCGGCGGCCGGGTGCGCATCGGCGACGTCGCCACGGTGACCGACACCATCGCCGAGCGGCGCTCGGCGGCGCTGCTCGATGGCAAGCCCGTGGTGGGCTTCGAGGTCTCGCGCAGCCGCGGCCAGAGCGAGGTCGAGGTCGGGGCGGGCGTGCGGCTGGCGCTGGAGGAGTTGAAAGCGACGCACCCGCACATCGAGCTGACCCAGGCCTTCGATTTCGTCACCCCGGTGCAGCAGGAGTACGACGCGTCGCTGAAGCTGCTGTACGAGGGCGCGATCCTGGCCGTGCTGGTGGTCTGGCTGTTCCTGCGCGACTGGCGGGCGACCTTCGTGTCGGCGGTGGCCCTGCCGATGTCGGTGATCCCGGCCTTCCTGGGCATGTACCTGCTGGGCTTTTCCATCAACGTGGTGACGCTGCTGGCGCTGTCGCTGGTGGTCGGCATCCTGGTGGACGACGCGATCGTCGAGGTCGAGAACATCGTGCGCCACCTGCGCATGGGCAAGCCACCCTTCCAGGCCGCCATGGAAGCGGCCGACGAGATCGGGCTGGCCGTGATCGCGACCACCTTCACCCTGATCGCGGTGTTCCTGCCGACGGCTTTCATGAGCGGCATCGCGGGCAAGTTCTTCAAGCAGTTCGGCTGGACCGCGGCACTTGCCGTGTTCGCCTCGCTCGTGGTGGCGCGGATGCTCACGCCCATGATGGCCGCGTACATGCTGCGGCCCATCGTCACCGGCCACGGCGAGCCGCGCTGGCTGCGCGCCTACATGGTGGCCGCGCGCTGGTGCCTGCGCCACCGGATCGTGACGATGGTGCTGTCGACTCTGTTCTTCCTCGGCTCCATCGCGCTGATCCCGCTGCTGCCCACCGGCTTCATCCCGCCGGACGACAACTCGCAGACGCAGGTGTACCTGGAGCTTGCGCCCGGCGCGACACTGCAGCAGACGCTGCAGACCTCCGAGCAGGCTCGCCAGCTCATCGCCGGGGTGCCGCACGTGCGCAGCGTCTACACCACCATCGGCGGCGGCAGCGCGGGCGCCGATCCCTTCGCAAGCTCCGGCGCCGCCGAGCCGCGGCGCGCCACCCTCACGATCCTGCTGGACGAGCGGCGCGAGCGCCCTCGCAAGCAGCCGATCGAGAACGAGATCCGCCGCACGCTCGAGAAGCTGCCGGGCGCGCGCAGCAAGGTCGGCCTCGGCGGCTCCGGCGAGAAGTACATCCTGGTGATCACGGGCGAGGATCCGCAGGCCCTCACGGCCGCCGCCCGCGCCATCGAACGCGACCTGCGCACGCTGCCCGGCCTGGGGAGCATCCAGTCCACCGCCAGCCTGGTCCGGCCGGAGGTGGCCGTGCGCCCGGACTTCACGCGGGCCGCCGACCTGGGCGTCACCACCGCAGCCATCGGCGAAACCCTTCGCATCGCCACCGTGGGCGACTACGAGGCCAACCTGCCGAAGCTGAACCTGTCGCAGCGGCAGGTGCCCATCGTGGTGCGACTCGACGCCGCCGCGCGCCAGGACCTGGCCGTGCTCGAACGCCTCGCGGTGCCGGGTCGCAACGGACCGGTCATGCTCGGCCAGGTCGCGACGCTGGAGCTCACCGGAGGGCCCGCGGTGATCGACCGCTACGACCGGTCCCGCAACATCAACTTCGAGGTCGAACTCTCCGGCCAGCCCCTGGGCGATGTCGCCGCGGCGGTGCAGCAGCTGCCGTCGATCCGCAACCTGCCCGCGGGCGTGCGGGTGGTGGAAGTGGGCGACGCCGAGGTGATGGGCGAGCTGTTCGCGAGCTTCGGGCTGGCGATGCTGACCGGCGTGCTGTGCATCTACATCGTGCTGGTGCTGCTGTTCAAGGACTTCCTGCACCCGGTCACCATCCTCGCCGCCCTGCCGCTGTCGCTGGGCGGCGCCTTCGTGGGGCTGCTGCTGGCGCAGAAGAGCTTTTCGATGCCTTCATTGATCGGCCTGATCATGCTGATGGGCATCGCAACCAAGAACTCCATCCTGCTGGTCGAATACGCCATCGTCGCGCGCCGTGAGCACGGCATGAGCCGGCTGGAAGCCTTGCTCGACGCCTGCCACAAGCGCGCTCGGCCCATCATCATGACGACCATCGCCATGAGTGCCGGGATGCTGCCCATTGCGATCGGCTGGGGTGCTGCGGATCCTTCATTCCGCTCCCCGATGGCGATCGCGGTGATCGGGGGGCTGATGACCTCTACGGTGCTGAGCCTGCTGGTGATCCCGGTGGTGTTCACGTATGTGGACGACTTCGAGCACCTGGTCCGCAGGGGATTCGCGCGGCTGCGGGGTGGTGGACGCCATCCCGATCGGGCTGGGCCCGACTCCGATCAGGCGGGGCCTCACCCCGCGCAGGCTGAGCCCCATCCCCGCTCGGGCTGAGCCTGGCGAAGCCCATTGGCGCGCCCCAACCCACCGACAAGCTCAAGGGAGGACGGAAACGGAAAACCTACTCCCGCAACAGGCGCAGCAGGTACTCCCCATACCCGCACTTCGCCAGCGGCTGCGCGAGCCGCTCGAGCTGCTCGCTGGTGATGAACCCCTGGCGCCAGGCGATTTCCTCGGGGCAGGCGATCTTCAGGCCCTGGCGCCGCTCCAGCGTGGCGATGAACTAGCCCGCCTCGAGCAGGCTGTCGTGCGTGCCCGTGTCCAGCCACGCGAACCCGCGCTTCATCACGTGGACCTGCAGCCGCCCCTGATCGAGATAGGCCTGGTTGACCGCGGTGATCTCCAGTTCGCCGCGGGCGCTCGGCCGGATGGACTTGGCGATCTCCACCACGCCCGCGTCATAAAAATACAGCCCCGTCACCGCGTAGTTGCTGCGCGGCGATGCGGGCTTCTCCTCGATGCCCAGGGCACGTCCCGCGCCGTCGAACTCGACGACCCCGTAGCGCTGCGGATCGGTCACGTGATAGGCGAAGACGCTTGCGCCTTCCGCCTGCGCATCGGCCTGCCGAAGCAGCGACTGCAGGTCGTGGCCGTAGAAGATGTTGTCCCCGAGCACCAGCGCGCTGGGCCGGCCATCGATAAAACGTTCACCGATGATGAAGGCCTGCGCGAGACCATCCGGCGAGGGCTGCTCGGCGTAGCGGATGTCGATGCCCCACTGCGAGCCGTCGCCCAGGAGCTGCTGGAAACGGGGCGTGTCCTGGGGCGTGCTGATCAGGAGGGCTTCGCGGATGCCCGCGAGCATGAGTGTGCTGAGCGGGTAGTACACCATGGGCTTGTCGTAGACCGGCAGCAGCTGCTTGCTCATGGCGAGCGTGGCCGGGTGCAGCCGGGTGCCGGCGCCGCCTGCCAGGACGATGCCCCTGCGTTCACCCGGCATGCTGACCTCCTGTGCTTTCACCGTACTGCCGCAGGACCCAGTCGCGATAGGCGCCGGTCTGCACCTGCCGGACCCACTCCGGATTCTGCAGGTACCACTGCACCGTCTTCCTCAGCCCGGATTCGAAGGTTTCGGCCGGCCGCCAGCCCAGCTCACGAGCGATCTTGCCAGCGTCGATGGCATAGCGGCGGTCATGCCCACGGCGGTCGGTGACGTGGGTGACCTGCTCGCGGTACGACCGGCCGTCGGCGCGGGGATGCAGCTCGTCGAGGAGCGCGCACACGGCGTGCACCGTCTCGAGGTTGGTCTTTTCGTTGCAGCCGCCGATGTTGTAGGTCTCGCCCGGCCGGCCCGCCTCGAGCACGCGGCGGATGGCACTGCAGTGGTCCTTCACGAACAGCCAGTCGCGCACCTGCAGGCCGTCACCGTACACCGGCAGCGGCTGGCCGGCGAGGGCATTGACGATCATGAGCGGAATGAGTTTTTCGGGGAAGTGGAGCGGCCCGTAGTTGTTGCTGCAGTTGGTGGTCAGCACCGGCAGGTCATAGGTATGGAACCAGGCGCGCACCAGGTGGTCGCTGGCGGCCTTCGAGGCCGAGTACGGACTGTTGGGCTCGTAGCGCTTGTTTTCGTCGGCGGGCGCCGCGGTGCGGGGCAGGTCTCCGTAGACCTCGTCGGTACTGACATGCAGGAACCGGAAGCCTTCGGCCGGCCGCCCCAGGGCGTTCTCCCAATGGTCGCGGGCGGCCTCCAGCAAGGTGTAGGTGCCGACGATGTTGGTGTGGATGAACTCCGCCGGTCCGTGGATGGAGCGGTCCACGTGGCTCTCGGCTGCGAAATGGACGATGGCCTGCGGCCGGTGCTCGGCCAGCAGGCGGCGAACCAGGGCCGCATCGGCAATGTCGCCCTGCACGAAGGTGTGCCGCCCGTCCCCCGCCAGCGACGCCAGGCTCGCGAGGTTGCCGGCGTAGGTGAGCTTGTCGAGGTTGACCACCGGGACGTCCGAGGTGGCCAGCCAGTCGAGGATGAAGTTGGCGCCAATGAAGCCGGCGCCGCCGGTCACGAGGAGGGTCATGGGGAAGGGGAAGTCGGCTGTTAAGCTGATCTTACGCCGGGCAGGGGAGCTGGCCCGCACATGAAAAGGAACTGGCAAGACACCATGAAATTGCTGCTGACTGGCGCCAACGGGCAGGTGGGCTTCGAATTGAGGCGGTCCCTCTCCGACCTCGGCGAGTTGACCTGCCTCACGCGGGCCGAATGCGACCTGGCATATCCAGCGGGGCTGCGCGAAGCCGTGCGTGCACTGCGCCCGGACGTGATCGTCAACGCGGCGGCCTACACTGCGGTCGACCAGGCCGAATCCCAACCCGATGCCGCCTGGACGGTGAACGCGGAGGTCCCGGGCATCCTGGGAGAGGAAGCCGCACGCCTGGGGGCGATGGTCGTGCACTTCTCGACCGACTACGTGTTCGACGGGCGCAAGCCGGCGCCCTACACCGAAGCCGACCCACCCGCGCCCCTGTCGGTCTATGGCCGCAGCAAGCTCGCGGGCGAGCAGGCGCTTGCCGACAGTGGCGCCCGGCATCTGGTGCTTCGCACGAGCTGGGTGCTGGGCGCGCACGGCAACAACTTCGCGCGCACCATCCTGCGCCTGGCCGCCGAGCGCGAGACGCTTCGGGTGGTGGCCGATCAGCACGGCGCACCGACGGGTGCGGCGCTTCTGGCGGACACGACGGCGCGGCTGCTGATGCGGCATGCCCAGGAAGGCGCAGAGGGTTTCCCGTACGGGCTGTATTACCTGGCGGCGGCGGGCGAGACCACCTGGTACCACTACGCGCGCTTCGTCGTGGAGGCCGCCCAGGCGCGCGGCCGTCCGCTTCGCCTGTCGGCCGACCGGATCGAACCCATCCCCACGTCCGAGTACCCGACGCCTGCCCAGCGGCCGCTAAACTCGCGGCTGGACACCTCACGCCTGCGCCAGACCTTCAGCCTGGAACTGCCGCACTGGCAGGACTGCGTGCGACAGGTGGTCCAGCAGATCGCCTGAAAGGACGACCATCTACACCGTTCATGAAACGCCCCTGGGCGGACTGCTCGTGCTGGAGCCGCGGGTCTTCGGCGATGAGCGCGGATTCTTCATGGAGAGCTTCAACCAGCGCGCCTTCGCGAAAGCGACAGGGCTGGACGTCTCCTTCGTGCAGGACAACCACAGCCGCTCCGTTGGCGGCGTGCTGCGCGGCCTGCACTATCAGGTGCGCCATCCACAAGGCAAGCTGGTGCGCGTGAGCCGGGGGGCGGTGTTCGACGTGGCCGTCGACCTGCGCCGGCCATCACCGACCTTCGGACGGTGGTTCGGCGTCGAGCTGTCCGAGGACAACCACCGGCAGATGTGGATTCCACCCGGCTTCGCGCACGGCTACCAGGTGCTGTCCGCCACGGCCGACTTCCAGTACAAGACCACCGACTATTGGTACCCCGAGCACGAACGCGCCATCTCCTGGTGCGATCCCGCGCTGGGCATCGACTGGCCGGCCTGCGACGCACGGGTGTTGAGTGCGAAGGATGCGGCGGCGCCAGCGTTAGCGGAGGCGGAAATCGGCGGGTGAATGCCCGCTCACGCACTCCCGACCGGCGGGCACGCGCCCCTCTAACCGTCACCCCCGCGGACGCGGGGGCCCAGAAGCGCGGTGACCGGCGCGGAACACGGGCCATCGCTGCGCTCGGCCGCCACCTGGGTTCCCGCTTTCGCGGGAATGACGGGAGGGGTCACTTGCGCGTTGATGACAGGTACTTGAACACGGGGAAGCGGCAATGCTATGAGCCCCGGATCCGCTGGACCAGCGACGTCGTGGAATAGCCATCCTCGAAGGGCAAGGCCATCGCCGTCCCGCCCCAGCTTCGCACGAGCGCCGTTTCGGCCAATTTCTCGATGTCGTAATCGCCGCCCTTGACGTACACCTGCGGCCGGATTTCACCCAGCAGCGCAACCGGCGTGTCTTCATGGAAGAAGGTCACCAGGCTCACCGACTCAAGCGCCGCCAGCAATGCGGCACGATCCTGCTCGGTGTTCAGGGGGCGATCCGGGCCTTTGCCGAGGCGCCGGGCCGAAGCGTCGCTGTTGACACCCACCACCAGGCTGCCCCCCAGCGCACGCGCGCGGGCGAGGTAGCTGACATGCCCGCGGTGCAGCACATCGAACACGCCATTGGTGAACACCACCGGCTGCGGCAGCGCCGCCACTGCTGTGGCGGCCTCGGCGCGCGCGACGATCTTGGCCAGGAACGCGGGTTGCGCCACGCGCGGCTCAGGCCGCGCCGACGCCGGGCCGGGCAGCCACCGCCGAAGCGGCCACTTCCTTGCGGTAGCGATTGAGTTCCTGCACCGTCTTGAAGCTGCGGTCCATCAACA
>DAIMZU010000061.1:0-9727 GCA_036733845.1 Ramlibacter sp. | reverse complement strand
GCGATGTGGTAGCCGCTGATCGACACCGAGTAGAAGTTGCGCACGTTGTGGTGCACGAAGTACTCGGCGATGTCGCCCATCACCTTCAGGCTGAACTCGGTGGAGAAGATGCAGGTGTTCTGGCCCTGGTCCTCCTTGAGGATGTCGGCCTGCACCGTGCCGCGCACGTTCGCCAGCACCCATTCGCGGATCTTGGCGGTTTCGGTGTCGGTGGGCTCCCGGCCGTTCTCGGACTTGAACTTGTCCATCTGCTGGTCGATGGCGGTGTTCATGAACATCGCCAGGATCGACGGCGCCGGCCCGTTGATAGTCATGGACACGGAGGTCGAGGGCGAGCACAGGTCGAAGCCCGAGTACAGCACCTTCATGTCGTCGAGCGTGGCGATCGACACGCCGGAGTTGCCCACCTTCCCGTAGATGTCGGGGCGGGGGTCGGGGTCGTTGCCGTACAGTGTGACGGAGTCGAACGCCGTGGAAAGGCGCTTGGCCGGCATGCCCTCGGACAGCAGCTTGAAGCGGCGGTTGGTGCGGAAGGCATCGCCCTCGCCAGCGAACATGCGGGTCGGGTCTTCGTTCTCGCGCTTGAACGCGAAGGTCCCGGCGGTGTACGGGTAGCTCCCGGGCACGTTGTCCAGCATCAGCCACTTCAGGACCTCGCCGTCGTCCTCGTACTGCGGCAGGGCCACCTTGCGGATCGTGGTGCCGGACAGCGAACGGGTGGTGAGCGCGGTGCGGATCTCCTTGTCGCGAATCCTGACCACGTATTCGTCGCCGGCGTAGGCCTGCTGCATCTGCGGCCACTGCGCCAGCAGCTTGCGCGCGTCCGCGTCGAGGCGCTGTTCGCGCTGCGAGGCGAGGTCCAGCGCGGCTTCGGCCGCAGGTGCGCGGTCGGGCTTGTCGACCTTGAGCATGGCGGCGGCGGCCTTGAGCTGCTGCACCTCACGCGCGAGCCGGGCCTGGGCGCGGGCGCGCTTCTTGTAGCCGCGCACCGTGTCGGCGATCTCGGCCAGGTAGCGTGTGCGCGCCGGCGGAACGATCGGCGTCTGGTTGGTGCTGTGGCGCACGTCCACCCGCGGCAGTCGACCCTCGGCCACCGGCGCGCCCAGCTCGGCGAGGCGGGGCTTGAGGGCCTGGTACAGCGCAGTCACCCCGTCGTCGTTGAAGCGCGCGGCCATGGTGCCGAACACCGGCATCTGGTCGGGCGGCGTGCCAAACGCCTCGCGGTTGCGTTGCACCTGCTTGGCGACGTCGCGCAGCGCGTCGGCCGCGCCTTTGCGGTCGAACTTGTTGATGGCGACGAACTCGGCGAAATCGAGCATGTCGATCTTCTCGAGCTGGCTGGCCGCGCCGAACTCGGGTGTCATGACGTACATGGGAACGTCGACGTGCGGCACGATCGCGGCATCGCCCTGGCCGATGCCCGAGGTCTCGACCACGACCAGGTCGAAGCCCGCAGCCTTGCAAGCTGCCACCACGTCCGGCAGGGCGGCCGAGATCTCGCTGCCGAAGTCGCGCGTGGCCAGCGAGCGAATGTACACACGCGGGCCCTGCGACCACGGGCCGATGGCGTTCATGCGGATTCGGTCGCCCAGCAGCGCGCCGCCGCTCTTGCGGCGCGAGGGATCGATGGAGATGACCGCCACGCGCAGCCGGTCGTCCTGGTCAAGCCGCAGTCGCCGGATGAGTTCGTCCGTCAGCGAGGACTTGCCGGCACCCCCCGTGCCGGTGATGCCCAGCACCGGCACGCGGGCGGCCTGGGCGGCCTCGCGCACGGATTGCATCAGGCCCGGGTCGGCGGCGCCGTTCTCGAGCGCCGTGATCAGCTGCGCCAGCGCGCGCCAGGCGCCGTCCGCGTGGCCCTGGATGGCCTTGAGCTCCCGCGGTGCGCGGCCGGTGAGGTCCTGGTCGCAGCGCATGACCATCTCGCCGATCATGCCCTGCAGGCCCATTCGCTGGCCATCCTCGGGGCTGTAGATGCGGGTGACGCCGTAGTCCTGCAGCTCGCGGATTTCAGAAGGAACGATGACGCCCCCGCCGCCGCCGAAGACCTGCACGTGGGCGCCGCCGCGCTCGCGCAGCAGGTCGACCATGTACTTGAAGTACTCGACGTGGCCACCCTGGTAGGAGCTGATCGCGATGCCCTGCGCATCTTCCTGGAGCGCGGCGGTGACGACCTCGTCGACGCTGCGGTTGTGGCCGAGGTGGATCACCTCGGCGCCCATGCCCTGCAGGATTCGGCGCATGATGTTGATCGCCGCGTCGTGCCCGTCGAACAGGCTCGCGGCCGTGACGAAGCGCACCTTGTGCGTGGGGCGGTAGTTGGCGAGCGCCTTGAATTCGGCGGACAGGTCGGTCATGGGGCAGTCTCCGGGAGACCGCTACCTTAATTGACGTTTACGTCAACGTCAATGGCCGCCTGCCGTCATTCCCGCGCAAGCGGGAACGAACTGCAGGCCGGGCGCAGCGAGGCCGCTGTCGCGCCGGCTGCACCGCGCTCCGGGGTCTCCGCTTCCGCGGGGATGACGGCGGTGGGGGGCGCGCGCAATTCCGCCCCCACTGCACTCACCGCCCGTAGAGCACCTGTGGCAGCCACAGGCCGATCTGCGGAAAGTTATAGAGCACGACGATGGCGACGACCTGGATGCCCATGAACGGCAGCATGCCCAGGAAGATCTGGTTGAGGGTGACGCCTGGCGGACTCACGCCCTTCAAGTAGAACGCAGCCATCGCGACGGGTGGGCTCAGGAATGCGGTCTGCAGGTTCAGGGCCACGAGCAGTCCGAAGAACAGCGGATTGATGCCGAAGTTGTCGAGCAAGGGGATGAAGATCGGCATGAAGATCACGATGATCTCGGTCCATTCGAGCGGCCAGCCCAGGATGAAGATGATCACCTGGGCCAGGATCAGGAATTGCGTGGGCGTGAGGTCGAGCGACATCACCCAGCGCTCGACCAGTTCCTGGCCGCCCAGCAGCGCGAAGGCCGCCGAGAAGATCGCCGAGCCCACGAACAGCCAGCACACCATCGCTGAAGTCTTGGCGGTGAGGAACACGCTTTCCTGGACGACGGGGAGCGTCAGCTGCCGATAGCCGATGGCCAGGAGAAATCCGCCCAGCGCCCCCACGGCAGCCGCCTCGGTCGGCGTGGCCAGTCCGAGCACGATCGAGCCGAGGACGGCACCGATGAGGATGACCAGCGGGAAGAAGCTGGTCAGCAGCATCTTGAAGACTTCGAGGCGGGCGAAGGTGAGCAGGGCATAGAACACGGCCAGGGCCAGGGCGCCCGCCCCCAGGCCGATCCAGAAGCCGCGCGGCGCCTCCCGCGGCTGGGCCGCCTCGGCCGGGTCGGATTCGGCGCCCGCTCCGGGGGGTTCGGCCACGCCACCACCCGATGTCGCCGCGGACGGCTCGGCGCCGGGCGGCTCGGCCAGCCCGGCACCCGGCTGCGGCGCCGCGTCTGCGTTGCTGCCCGCCTCGGCCGGCGGCTCCTGCAGACCGCCGCTCGCCGGCGGCTCCTGCAGTCCGCCCGACTGCGGCGGCTCCGCCAGCCCGGACCCGCCGCCCTCTGGCGCGCCAGCTGGAACGCCCATGCGCTGAAGGCCCGCCGAATAATCTTCGACGACGATCGGTTCGGTCAAGCCGCGATAGGTCCACAGCGACACGAACGCGAACACGAGCAGTGGCAGCGCGACGATGGTGAGCTGGCCCAGCAGGTAGCGGGTCGGAACCCCCGCATTGGCCCGTCCTTTCAGTGCAAGCATCAGGCCTGTCAGGGCATGCCGGGTGCCGTCGGGGTTCGTGATGCGCTGGGTCATGGGCGGCAAGGGCACGAAGCGGTCCTCCGCGCTCAGCGGCGGCGCGAGCGCCGGCTTGATCTTGGCCAGGATGATGATGTACAGGACGTACAGGCCGGCCAGCATGATGCCGGGGAAGAACGCGCCCGCATAAAGCTGCACGACGGACACGCCGGCCGTGGCGCCGTAGACGATCAGCATGACGGAGGGCGGAATCAGGATGCCCAGGCAGCCCCCCGCGGTGATGGACCCAGCGGACACCTGCACGCTGTAGCCTGCCCGCAGCATGGCCGGAAGGGCGAGCAGCCCCATGAGGGTGACGACCGCGCCCACGATGCCAGTGGCTGTCGCAAAGACCGCGCAGGTGACCAGCGTGGCCACGCCCAGTGCGCCCGGCAGGCGGGCCAGCGCGAGATGAATGGCCTTGAACAGCTTCTCGATGAGGTTGGCCCGCTCGACCAGGTAGCCCATGAACACGAATAACGGGATCGAGATCAGCACATCGTTGGCCATGACCTTGAAGGCCGACTGCACCATCAACTCCAGCGTGAGGGCGGTGTTCCGGTCGTAGGCCAGCCAGGTGAAGATCATGCCCATGCCCATCAGCGTGAAGGCCGTCGGAAATCCGAGCATGATCGCCACCACCACCAGCGAGAGCATCAGCAGGCCGATATGGCCCGACTCAATCTGCTCCACGCTGAGCAGCATGAACAGGGCCGCGGCCACGAGCATCCCCATCAGGGTGAAGCCGAACCAGAGTTCCTTGCGGATCTTCATGTCAGGCCCCCCTGTTCGGCGGGTGGGGCGGCGAGCGCCTTGCCCTTGGGGTCCGAGCCGACCATGGCCTTGAGCTTGTCGACGTCGACTTCCTCGACGTCCTGCTCGCGCGAAGGCCACTGGCCTTGCCGCAGGCAGATCACGCAGCGGGCGATCTCGACAATGCCCTGCAGCAGCAGGATGGCCCCCGCCGCAGGGATGACGAACTTGAACGGATAGACCGGAATCGGGTCCGCGTTGAATGTGGTCTCCCGGATGGCCAGCGAATCCTGGAAGAAGCCCCAGCCTGCCCAGGTGAGGGCGATGACACCGGGCAGGAAAAACAGGATGTACAGGACCAGGTCGACGGCGGCCTGGGTGCGCGGCCGGAAGAAGCCGTAAAGCACGTCCCCGCGCACATGGCCGTTCTTGGACAGGGTGTAGGCGCCCGCCATCATGAACAGCACGCCGTACATCATGATCTGTGCGTCCAGCATCCAGGCGTGCGGCCTGCCGAGCACATAGCGCGAGAAGACCTCATAGGAGATCATCCCCGTCAGCAGCACGATGGCCCAGGCGAAGGCCTTGCCTATCCATGTCGAAAGCCGGTCAACCGCCAGCATGAACTTCTGCATGTTCTCCTTCTTTCTGTCCGGCACCTGCTGCGTGCGGACGAACGAAGGGGCGGCCGCCGTCGCTGCCGCCCCTTGCCCCTCATTTCATTGCGGCCGCTTCAGGTCTTCTTGGGTTGCTGCTGCTGCGCGAAGTAGCGGTTCCAGGCCATCTTGAAGTCCACGGTGTAGTCGTTCTGCCACTGGCCGGCGCGTTGCGCAAAGGCCTTCTGGGAATCGAGCACCTTCTTGAACAGGGGGTTCTCTGTGGACTTGCGCGCCACGACCTTGTCCCAGGCGTCGAGCATGGCGCGAAGGATGGCGTCCGGGGTCTTGTAGAAATTGACCTTGTCGCGCGTCTTGAGCTCGATGTAGTCCTTGGAGTTGCGGTCGATGGCCTTCCAGCTCATGTCCGCGCTGCCCGCCTGCACGGCATAGTCGATGATCGCCTTGAGCTCCTGGGGCAGGGCGTTGTACTTGGGCTTGTTGAACAGGATCTCGAACTGCTCGGTCGACTGATGGAAGCTCTGCAGCATGCAGTTCTTGGCCACGTCGGGGAACCCGAGGACGCGGTCCGAAGAGGCATTGTTGAACTCGGCCGCGTCGATCAGACCGCGGTCCAGGGCCGGCACGATCTCGCCGCCCGGCAGCGGGTTGACGGCCGCGCCCAGTTCGGTGAAGACGTCGACCGCCAGGCCGACCGTCCTGAACTTCAGCCCCTTCATCTGGGCCACGTTGGAGATCGGCTTCTTGAACCAGCCCAGCGGCTGCGTCGGCATGGGACCATACAAGTACGACACCACGTCCATGTTGATGGACTGGTAGATCTCGTCGAGAAGGGCCTTGCCGCCGCCGTAGTAGTGCCAGGACAGCAGCATGTTCGGGTCCATGCCGTACCCCGGCCCAGACCCCCAAAGCGCCAGGGCGGAGTTCTTGCCGTAGTGGTAGGCCACCACGCCATGGCCGCCGTCGAGGGTGCCCTTGTTCACTGCCTCGAGCAACTGGAAGGCCGGCACCACGGCGCCGGCGGGCAGCACCTCGATGCGCAGCCGACCGCCCGCCATGTCATTGACCTTCTTGGCGAAGTCGGTGGCGTACTCGTGGAAGATGTCCTTCGCGGGCCAGGTGCTCTGAAAGCGGAACGAGGTGGTCTGGGCAACGGCAACCATGGGCGCGCTCATAGCGCCGGCCGCAACCGCCGCCCCCTTGAGCAGGCTGCGGCGGCGGGGCGTCTTCGCTTCGGTCATGGACTTGTCTCCTGAATTGTTCGAACGATCAATATCCCTCCGTCGAAGGCGCATGCCAACCGGGTTTTCACCAAGCACGGCTTTCCGGGCTGGCAGAATCATGCGCATGACACCCCCGACTGATCCCATCCGCCCCGCCGACGGCTACGCCGGCGACGTGACCCCGCGCACCGCCTGCGACTGGTGGCAGGCCGGGCAGGCCGTGCTGGTCGACGTACGCAGCGACGCCGAGCGTGAGTGGGTCGGCTTCGTGCCGGGCGCCGCGGCCGTGGCATGGAAACAGTGGCCGGGCATGCAGCCCAACGCCGCCTTCGACGAGCAGCTCCGCGCGGCGGTCCCGCCGGGCGGACGGGCCGTTTTCCTGTGCCGCAGCGGCGTGCGCTCCATCGCCGCGGCGCGCCGCGCCACCGAGCTCGGCATCGAGGCCTACAACATCCTCGAAGGGTTCGAGGGCGATCCCGATGAGCAGGGCCACCGCGGCCGCCGCGGTGGCTGGCGCCTGCAGGGCCTGCCCTGGCGCCAGAACTGAAGACTTTCCACTTTCCAAGTAGCCAAGGACGAAGCAACATGCCCGTGAATCTGCCTGTGCCGCGCGCGCAGGACCTGCTGCCCGTGCGCGGCCTGCGCATCGGCGTCGCCGAAGCCGGCATTCGCAAGGCCAACCGCAAGGACCTCACCGTTTTCCTGCTGGAGCCTGGCGCGGCGGTTGCGGGCGTGTTCACGCGCAACCGCTTCTGCGCCGCGCCGGTGCTGGTGTGCCGCGAGCATCTGGCCAGCGGCCACGAGGTGCGTGCCCTGGTGATCAACACCGGCAACGCGAATGCCGGCACCGGTGATGAAGGCCTGGTCCGCGCCCGCGCCACCTGCATCGCCCTGGCCCGCCACCTCGAGGTCGCGCCCGAGCAGGTGCTGCCGTTCTCCACCGGCGTCATCATGGAGCCGCTGCCCCTGGACCGCATCGAGGCCGGCCTGCCTGCCGCCCTGGCCAATGCCGCCGAGGACCACTGGCTGCGCGCGGCCGAGGGCATCATGACCACGGACACGCAGCCCAAGGCCTTCAGCCGGCAGTTGCAGCTGGACGGTCGCACCGTCACCATCACCGGCATCAGCAAGGGCGCGGGCATGATCCGGCCCAACATGGCCACCATGCTGGGCTTCCTCGCCACCGACGCGGCAATTGCGCCGGCATTGCTGCAGCCGCTCGCCACCGAACTGGCCGAGGGTTCGTTCAACCGCATCACGATCGACGGGGACACCTCGACCAACGATTCGTTCATGGTGATCGCCACCGGCAAGGCAGGCAATCCGCCCGTGAGCTCGCTGGACAGCGCGTCCGGGCAGGCGCTGCGCGAGGCGCTGCTCGAGGTCTCGCGCCTGCTGGCGCACGCCATCGTCCGCGACGGCGAGGGCGCCACCAAGTTCATCACCGTGCGCGTGGAGGGCGGCCGCGACGGCGCCGAATGCCGGCAGGTGGCCTATGCCATCGCCCACTCGCCGCTGGTCAAGACCGCGTTCTTCGCGAGCGATCCCAACCTCGGCCGCATCCTGGCGGCGGTGGGCTATGCGGGCATCGAAGACCTCGATCCGTCCCGCATCGACCTCTACCTCGACGAGGTGCATGTCGCCCGCGCCGGCGGCCGCAACCCGGACTACCGTGAGGAAGACGGCCAGCGCGTCATGAAGCAAAGCGAGATCACCGTGCGCGTGGTCCTCGGGCGCGGCACTGCCGCCGACACGGTCTGGACCTGCGACTTCAGCCACGACTACGTCACCATCAACGCAGACTACCGCTCATGACCCCGCAGCGCCTTGAAGCCCTGCTCGAGCGGGCGGACCGCCTGCTCGCGCGCATCGAATCCGTGCTGCCCCAGCCGCTGTCGGCGCCGGACTGGAAGGCGTCCGTGGCCTGGCGCTATCGCAAGCGCTCGAGCGGCCACGGCACGCTCGAGCCGGTGCGCCACGTGGCCGGCATCCGGCTGGCCGATCTCAAGGAGATCGAGCCGCAGAAGGAGAAAATCCAGCGCAACACCCTGCAGTTCGTGCAGGGCTTGCCCGCCAACAATGTGCTGCTGACCGGCGCGCGGGGCACGGGCAAGTCCTCGCTGATCAAGGCCTGCCTCAACGAATACAGCGGCCGGGGACTGCGGCTGATCGAGGTCGACAAGAACGACCTCATCGACTTGCCGGACATCATCGATGTGGTCGCCGAGCGGCCGGAGAAGTTCATCGTGTACTGCGATGACCTCAGCTTCGAGGAGGGCGAGCCCGGCTACAAGGCCCTGAAGTCCATCCTCGACGGATCGGTGGCGGAATCGACGGCCAACGTGCTGATCTATGCCACCAGTAACCGGCGGCACCTGCTGCCGGAGTACATGAAGGAAAACCTCAGCTACACGCACACCGAGGACGGCGAGGTCCATCCTGGCGAGGCGGTCGAGGAAAAGATTTCGCTGTCCGAGCGCTTCGGCCTGTGGGTGAGCTTCTACCCCTTCAGCCAGGACGAGTACCTCGCCATCGTCGCGCAGTGGCTGTCCGCAATGGGCATCGACGGCGACCGCATTGCCGCTGCCCGCGCCGAGGCGCTGGTCTGGGCCCTCGAGCGCGGCTCGCGCTCGGGCCGCGTCGCCTACCAGTTCGCCCGCGATTTCGCGGGCCACCAGTGAGCCAGTCCCCCGTGCGGGTCGCCGACGCGGACCGCCCGCGCGAGGGGGGGGCCGACCGACCCGAGGTGGCCGTGGCCGTTGGCGTGCTGCTGCGCCCCGACGGCGCATTCCTGCTCACCTCGCGGCCACCCGGCAAGGTCTACGCGGGCTACTGGGAGTTCCCCGGCGGCAAGCTCGAACCCGGAGAGACCGTCGAACAGGCCCTGCGCCGCGAACTCCAGGAAGAGATCGGCGTCACCATCGGCGCCGTGCACCCCTGGCACGTCGAACGCTTCGACTACCCCCATGCGCTGGTGCGCCTGCACTTCTGCAAGGTCTTCGAGTGGACCGGCGAACTGCAGATGCACGAAGGCCAGTCCTACGCCTGGGAGCAACTCCCAGTGCGGTCGGCACCGCTGCTTCCGGGGACGGTTCCGGTGCTGGGGTGGTTTGAGGAGGAGGCTTTAGAGACGAACGCAAAGCGCCCTTTGCGTTCTGTCTTTTAATCTCTGCTGCGGGGATCCCCGAACGCCTGGTCGTCCGGCGGCGCTTCGCTCTCGACCTTGAACTGCTCGCTCGCCCAGGCGCCGAGGTCGAGGTTCTTGCAGCGTTCGCTGCAGAAGGGGCGGAAGGGATTGCTGGGCGCGTAGATGCTGGGTCCGCGGCAGTGGGGGCAGGG
>DAIMZU010000060.1:0-9729 GCA_036733845.1 Ramlibacter sp. | reverse complement strand
GGGCTGGTAGCCCTCTAGCGCGGAGCGGAAGGAAGAGGGAGCCGGCGCGGGCGCCGTCTGAGGTTGTGCAGCAACTGCAAATGCCGCAAGCGCGGCAAGCGTGGCCAGCACGGCGGCTGGCGGACGAAGGCTCATGATTCTTTTGACAGGAAGAGGGTAGGGCGTCACCCGCGCCACGCGGAGGACGGACGAACGCGCCCAGGCGTGCCAAGCACGCCTGGAGGGGCGCTCAGGTTCGTGGCGGTTTGTCGGGGACTTCGGCCGGGGCCGTGTCGATCCGCAGGAACGACTCCGTCAGGTGTGTCCGCTCCACGGGGATAAAACCCGATGACGTGCGGTCCTGCGTCACGGCCACGCTGTAGCAGCACGAGGCGCAGACTCCGCATTTGTGCTTCGCATCGGGCAGCGCCTGGCCCGACCGTGCGTCGTCGGCATTCTCATGATGGGAGCCGACTGCCGCATGCCGGTGCGCGGAGTGGCCGCGCGACGAGTTCTCATGCGCTTCCTGGATGACCGCGCTGGTGCCGTGGTGCTCACCTGCGCAAAACACCATGGTTGCCGCGGCGAACCCCTGCAGGGGAAGCGCCAGCATGATCAACCAGGCGAGGACGAAGCGCAGGTGCGACATGGACGGCAAATTCTATTGGGCTTTGGCGGATGACGCAGGCTTCGGCGCCCGAGTCCGTGGCTCGGCTGGGCGATCTACCCAGCGCCCGCAGTTTATGCAGAGCTGTCGTACTGAAAGCCATCGGGCAGATTACAAATCTGTCATCTACTTCGGCTGACCTGCACCACACCCCTTCCTCCAAGGTGAAAGGAGGCCAGTGACCGTGCTGAAGTTGAGCCGCATCAAACGGATCCCATGGCGGATCAGGATCGCCGTGGCTACACTCGGGTCATTCCCATGTCAAGCCGCGCCATTCATCGCCTGACGACCACCTTGCTGGTGGTGGTGTCGCTGCTGTTTTCACAGCTGGCGCTCGCGGCCTACATTTGCTCCACGGACCAGCAGGCTCCCGCGGCAATGGCTGCCATGGAAATGCATGGCGAGGAGCCGTGCGAAGGCATGGACGCGGCGCAGCCTGCCTTGTGCTTCCAGCATTGCAGCGAGGCGCCCCAGACCTTCGATCCGCTCAAGGTACCTGCCGTCAGCTTGCCGGCTGTCGTACAGATGCTGGTGGTCCCGTTGGTGATCGACGTGGACGGCGCCCGGGAGACGGCCGCTGTCACGCACGCACCGAACCATCCTCCCCCGGATCCTCTCTTCCTCTCGACCCTGCGGTTGAGAGTCTGACCCGCTCCTGCGATCGCCCGCGCTGACGTGCCGTTGCACGCGGCATGCGTTCTCGTTCGTCGTCGGAGCTCCCATGCTTTTCCATCCCTTGCGCGCTGCGGCCTTCGCTGCGGCCATCCTGCCGGCGCTGGCTGCGGCCGCGCCAATTTCGCTCGAACAGGCGCTGCACCTCGCGGCCCGGAGGTCGGAGGCCGCGCGCGCATCCGGCGCATCTGCCGAGAGCGCACGCCAGCTGGTACAGCCTGCGGGTGAACTGCCGGACCCTATGCTCTCTCTCGGCATTGAAAACATGCCGGTCACGGGACCGAACAGGCTCAGCCTGAGCCGTGACGACATGACCATGAAGCGGATCGGCCTCGCGCAAGAGTGGGTGTCCGGCGAAAAGAGATCGCTGCGACGCGCGGCCGCAGCAGCGACGGTGGACCGTGAACTGGTGGCTGCCGGGGGTGTGCTGGCCGAAGCGCGCATGCAGACCGCACAGGCCTACCTTGACGCTTACTATGCCGGCGAGGCGCTGCGCCTCACCGTCCAGAACGAGAGGCATGCAGGCGAGGAGTTCGAGGCGGCCAAGGCACTTCTCCGCTCGACGACCGGCAGCAGCCGCGAAGTCCTGGCGCTTGCGGCCGGCCGCGGCAGGGCCGAGGACGAGTCGGCGGAAACGCGCCAGCAACAGCGGGCTGCGCTCGTTGCGTTGCAGAGGTGGGTGGGGCCTGGCGCTGACGAACTGCAGAAGCCGGCCATTCCGGAACCACTGCCCGAAACAAGCTTTGTGGACCTGCATCCCCTGGTGACGGCCCGGAAGCGCGAGGTCGAGGTGGCGCGGCGGGAGGCCGCCGTGACCGCGGCCAACCGCAAGCCGAACTGGACCTGGGAGGTCGCATATGGACATCGCTCCGGCGCTCCTGACATGCTCTCGGTGGGCGTCAGCATCCCGTTGCCAGTGGCGCCCGGTGCGCGCCAGGACCGGGAAACCGCTGCCCGCCTCGCCTTGGCGGAAAAGGCGGAAGCCGAACTGGCCGAAGCGGTCCGATCCGCGGAAGGTGAGTACCGGGCGCTGCGCAGCGACGCGACCCGGTTGCAGGAGCGCATCGATCGTTACCGCGACGGCGTCCTCGTGCTCTCCCAGCAGCGCACGGCGGCCGCCCTGGCTGCGTACCGATCCAACCAGGCCAGCCTGGCCATGCTTTTCGAAGCACGACACGCGGAGCTCGAGGCGCAGCGCAAGCTGCTTGCCCTGAACCGTGACCTGGCCAAGGTCCAGGCGCAACTCGCCTTCAAGCCGCTGAACACCCGGGAGCTCCCATGAGCCGCACTGCAAACATCGCCATCTTGTCGGCTGCCGCGCTTCTGATCGCCGGCGGTGCCTTCTATCTCGGTCGCAGCACGTCCCACGCGACGGGAGACATGGCTGCTTCAGAGCCCGCATCCGCCGCTTTAACGGCGAAGGAGCGGAAGGTGCTCTACTGGCACGATCCCATGGTGCCCGGCCAGCGGTTCGACAAGCCGGGCAAGTCGCCGTTCATGAACATGGACCTGGTGCCCGTGTATGAGGACGAAGCCGGCGCAGAGACGGGTGTGAAGGTAAGCCCCGGGGTCCAGCAGAACCTGGGGCTGAGGACCGCGACAGTGCGCCAGTCCGAGCTTCGCTCGTCCTTCGATGCCGTGGGTGCCGTGCAGTTCGACGAGCGGCTCAACGTGGCCGTACAGACGCGCGTGGCGGGCTACGTGGAGCGGCTCGCGGTTCGCGCACCGATGGAACTGGTCCGTAAGGGGCAGCCGCTGGTGACGATCTTCGCGCCGGACTGGATCGGTCCGCTGAACGAGCTGCTGGCGCTGAAGCGCTCCGGTGCAGCGCCGGATCTCGTCGCTGCCGCGCGGGATCGCACGCGCGCGCTCTCCATTCCACCGGAACTCGTGCGTCAGGCGGAGGCCACTGGCGTGGCCAACGCGCGGTTCACCATGACCGCTCCCGTCGGCGGCGTCGTCGCGGAACTCGGCGTGCGGGAGGGGGTTGCGGTTTCCCCCGGCATGACGCTCTTCCGCATCGCAGGGCTGGAAAAGGTCTGGGTGGTGGCCGAGATCCCGGAAGCGCAGCTTGCGCGGCTGGATCGCGGCCAGAAGGTAAGGGCGGCCCTGCAAGCAGATCCTTCCCAGACCTTCGAGGGCGCATTCAAGGAGATCCTGCCGGAGGTCAGCGCCAGCACGCGCACTTTGAAGGCCAGGTTCGAGGTGGACAACCGCAAGGCACGGCTGATCCCGGGGATGCTGCTGCGACTGGAGGTGGCGGGACCGGTCACCTCCCGTCTCGTGGTGCCCTCGGAAGCCGTCATTCGCACCGGCAAGCGCGCCGTGGTGATCGTGCGCAAGACTGGCGGCGCTTTCGAGCCGCGCGAGGTGCAGCTCGGAGCGGATCTCGGCGACGAGATCGAGGTGACGCAAGGCCTCGGCGAAGGCGAGCAGGTCGTATCCAGCGGCCAGTTCCTGGTCGACTCGGAGGCGAGGTTGCGCTCCGTTCTCGGCAACCTGTCTGGCGCACCTGCGGCGACGCCTGCCACGCCTGCGGTCCCAGCCGCCTCCGCTGCCGCGGCTCCCAAGGGAGTCCATGCAGCGCAAGGCAAGGTGGAGAGCGTGGCTGCGGATGAAATTACCATCTCCCACGGGCCGGTGCCTGCCCTGAAGTGGCCCGCCATGACGATGGGCTTCGGCAAGCCGGACCCGAAAGCCTTTCCGGACATCAAGCCGGGCGACAGCGTCCGCTTCGAGTTCCGCGAAGGCGGTGCGATGGGCTATGAGCTGCTGGCCGTGCAGCGCGTCGGAGTTGCGAAGTGATCGCGGCCTTGATCCGCTGGTCCGTCGGCAACCGCTTCCTCGTCCTGATGGCCACCGCGTTTCTGGTGGTCGCCGGCCTCTGGTCCGTGTCGCGAACCAACCTGGATGCGCTGCCCGACCTCTCCGACACCCAGGTGATCGTGCGAACGCCCTACCCGGGCAAGGCACCGCAGGTGGTCGAGGACTTGGTCACTTATCCGCTGACGACCACCATGCTCAGCGTGCCCGGGGCGAAGACGGTCCGCGGCTACTCGTTCTTCGGCGATTCCTTCGTCTACGTGCTGTTCGACGACGGAACGGACCCGTACTGGGCGCGGTCCCGCGTGGTCGAATACCTCAACCAGGTGCAAAGCCGTCTGCCGGCTGGAGCCAATGCATCCCTGGGACCGGACGCGACCGGCGTGGGCTGGGTCTTCGAGTACGCCCTGGTGGATCGCACCGGCCGGCACGACATTGGGCAGCTGCGGGCGCTGAACGACTGGTTCCTGAAGTTCGAGCTCAAGACCGTGCAGGACGTGGCGGAGGTCGCCAGCATAGGCGGCATGGTGCGCCAGTACCAGGTGGTGCTCGATCCCGACCGCATGCGCACGCTGGGGATCACGCAGGGGATGGTGATGGCGGCCCTGCAGGGCGCCAACCAGGCCGCCGGCGGATCGGTGGTGGAGCTGGGGGAGGCCGAGTACATGGTGCGGGCGCCGGGCTTCCTGAAGACGCTGGACGACTTCCGCGTCATCCCGGTTTCGCTGTCCGGGGCCACGCCGGTGCTGCTGCGTGACGTGGCCACGATCCAGGTCGGCCCCGAGATGCGCCGCGGCATCGCCGAACTCGATGGCGAAGGGGAGGTGGCCGGCGGCGTGGTGGTCATGCGCTCGGGCAAGAACGCCAGGACCACGATCGAAGCGGTCAAGGCCAAGCTGGCGTCGCTCGAGGGCAGCTTGCCGCAAGGCGTGGAACTGGTGACGACCTACGACCGGTCGCTCCTGATTGACCGCGCCGTGGACAACCTCACCTGGAAGCTGCTCGAGGAGTTCCTGGTGGTGGCGCTGGTCTGCGCGGTATTCCTGTTCCACCTGCGCTCCGCCTTCGTGGCGGTGGTGACGCTGCCCGTGGGCGTGCTGGCTGCTTTCGTGGTGATGCAATGGCAGGGCGTCAGCGCCAACATCCTTTCGCTCGGAGGCATCGCCATCGCGCTCGGAGCCATGGTGGATGCGGCCATCGTGCTGATCGAGAACGCGCACAAGCACCTGGAAGCGTTCGAGGCCGAACACGGGCGGCAACCCTCCAACGCCGAGCGCTGGCACGTGGTGACCGAAGCTTCCACCGAGGTCGGCCCCGCGCTGTTCTTCTCGCTGCTGGTGATCACGCTGTCGTTCATTCCGGTGTTCACGCTGGAGGCGCAGGAGGGCCGGCTGTTCTCGCCGCTGGCATTCACCAAGACCTACGCCATGGCAGCGGCGGCGGGCTTGTCCGTCACCCTGGTGCCGGTTCTCATGGGTTACCTGGTGCGTGGGCGCATTCCGCAAGAAGCCTCCAACCCGATCAACCGCTTTCTCACGGCGGTCTATCGGCCCGCGCTGGAAGCCGTCCTGCGGTTTCCGAAGGCGACGCTCCTGGTCGCAGCGGTGCTGCTCGCGTTGACGGCCGTCCCCGTGAGTCGCCTGGGCGGCGAGTTCCTGCCCATGCTGGACGAGGGCGACCTGCTGTACATGCCCTCGGCATTGCCGGGGCTCTCCGTATCCAAGGCCACCGAGCTGCTGCAGCTGACGGACCGCCTGATCAAGACGGTGCCCGAGGTGGAGCGCGTGTTCGGCAAGGCGGGACGGGCCGACACCGCCACCGACCCGGCGCCGCTGGAGATGTTCGAGACCACGATCCAGTTCAAGCCGCGCGACCAGTGGCGGCCTGGCATGACTCCGGACAAGCTGGTGGAGGAACTGGACCGCGCCGTCCAGGTTCCGGGGCTCTCCAACGTATGGGTGCCACCCATCCGCAACCGAATCGACATGCTGGCCACTGGCATCAAGAGCCCCGTCGGCATCAAGGTGGCGGGGCCGGACCTTTCGACCATCGACCGCGTGACGGGTCAGATCGAGGCGGCCGTCAAGAAGGTACCGGGTGTGTCATCTGCTCTTGCCGAGCGCCTGACCGGGGGGCGCTACATCGACGTGGAGGTCGACCGCCAGGCCGCTGCGCGCTACGGGATGTCAGTGGCCGATGTGCAGGCGATCGTGTCCACCGCCATTGGCGGGGACAACGTGGGCGAGGTCATCCTCGGTCGCGAACGTTATCCCATCAACGTCCGTTACCCGCGGGAAATCCGTGATTCACTGCAGCGACTGCGTGAGCTGCCCTTCGTCACCGAGAAGGGGGCTCAGCTCCTGCTGCAGGACGTCGCCCGCATCAGCGTCCAGGAGGGGCCGCCGATGCTGCGCAGCGAAAACGCGCGGCTGTCCGGTTGGGTGTACGTGGACGTGCGCGGAAGGGACTTGCGCTCCGTGGTGAACGACATGCAGGCGGTGGTGGCGAAGGAAGTGGCGATGCCGGCGGGCTATGCCTTGTCCTGGTCCGGCCAGTTCGAGTACCTGGAGCGCGCCACCCAGCGAATGAAGGTCGTGGTGCCGGCCACGCTGGCGGTGATCTTCGTGTTGCTCTATCTCCTGTTTCGCTCCTTCAAGGACGCGGCCCTGGTCATGGCCGCCGTGCCGTTCTCGCTGATCGGTGGCTTCTGGTTGGTCTGGGCGATGGGGCACGCGATCTCGGTCGCTACCGCAGTGGGCTTCATTGCCCTGGCGGGTGTCGCGGCGGAATTCGGGGTGGTGATGCAGGTGTACCTGAAGAACGCCTACGACCGCCGCCTGGCGGCAGGTGAGCCGGACACGGATCAAACCTTGCTCGCCGCGATCCGGGAGGGCGCCGTGCAGCGGGTGCGGCCCAAGGCAATGACGGTCGCGGTCGTCATGGGTGGGTTGCTTCCGATTCTTGTGGGAGCGGGCACCGGGTCGGAGGTCATGACGCGGATTGCCGCGCCCATGGTCGGGGGAATGGTCACGGCTCCCCTGCTGAGCATGCTTGTCATCCCTGCGGCCTGGTATTTGTTGCACAGTAAGGGGCGACGCGAAAGCGCGGATGGCAGGGCTAAGAGCAGCAGAAGGAAGACAGATGAACCCCAATACGCACGACCATGAACGCAATGCGACGGCGGGCAGCCGCGGATCGATGGGCCGTCCGTATTGGATGTTCGCGCTCAATCTCGCGTTGAGCCTCATTCCGATGTACCTGGCCATGTTCACGATGATCGACGGCTGGGGGGACTTTCGCAACAACCTGAACATGCTCTACATGGCTTTGACGATGCTCGCGCCCATGGGGATGATCATGCTGGCCACCATGGGCGCGATGTATGGGAACAAGCCGCTCAACCTGGCGATCTACGCCGGCCTCGCGATCCTCTTTCTCGCATCGCTGTTCGCCACACGCTGGCAAGCACTCGTCGACGACAAGCAGTTCATCGACTCGATGATCCCGCACCACTCCGGAGCCATCCTCATGTGCCGGGAGGCGCGCCTGACCGATCCGGAGCTCGGCCAGCTCTGCGGCGAAATCGTCAAGGCCCAGCGCGAGGAGATTCGCCAGATGGAGGCGATCGCCGCCCGCCTGCGTGCCTCCAATTAGTCCGGCACACGACTACGCGGCTTTCCGGGCTGACGTGCTGGATGCCGCCACCTTCTTCCCTGCCTGGACCGGTATCGCTCGCCCCAGGTCTTCGAGGATCGGGCAATCAGGCCGGTGGTCGCCTTGGCAGCAGTGAATTAGATGCCCCAGTGTCTTGCGCATCGATTCCATCTCCCCGATCTTGCGATCGAGCTCCGCCAGGTGCGCGGCGGCCACCTTCTTCACACTGCTGCTGGGGCGCCGGCGGTCTTGCCAGAGCTTCACGAGCTCGCTGATCTCCGGGATCGAGAAGCCCAGGTCGCGCGACCGCTTGATGAACCGCAGCGTGTGGACCTCGGAATCGCCGTAGAGGCGGTATCCCGATTCAGTGCGGTGGACCTTGGGCAGGAGGCCCAGGGTTTCGTAATGGCGCACCATCTTCGGCGTCACTCCCGCCTTCTCGGCGGCTTCTCCGATGTTCATTCCGTCGGCGATCGTCTTCATGAGGCCCTTCCTTTCCAGCGGCGCAGCGTCAAAGCGTTGGCGACCACGCTCACCGAGGAGAACGCCATGGCGGCTCCGGCGAGCATGGGGTTGAGCATCCCGAACGCTGCGAGCGGGATGCCGACAATGTTGTAGACGAAAGCCCAGAACAACCCCTGGCGGATCTTCGCGTAAGTCTTGCGCGAGATCTCGATGGCGTCGGCCACCAGGCGCGGGTCGCCCCGCATCAGGGTGACCCCGGCGGCGTGCATCGCGACCTCGGTGCCGGTCGACATTGAGAAACCCACGTCGGCGGCGGCGAGCGCGGGCGCGTCGTTGATGCCGTCTCCGACCATGGCGACCGAGAGGCCGCCGGCTTTGAGCTCGGAGACTACCTGCGCCTTGTCGGCAGGCAGCACTTCGGCTCGGATCTCCGTGATGCCCAGCTCCTGCGCGGCGACGCGGGCGGCGCCCTTGTTGTCGCCAGTCACCATGACGACCTTCACGCCTTGCTCCGTAAGGCTGCGAACAGCTTCCTTGGCCGTGGCCTTGGCGGCGTCGCCGAAGGCGAGAAGGCCCACCAGGCGTGCGGGGGCGCTGCTCTCGGCCAACCACGACACCGTGCGACCCTCGTCTTCGAGCTCCTGGGCACGCTTGGCCAACGGTGCGAGGTCCACGCCCAGTTCGCTCATCCACCGGGTGCTGCCGAGGCTGAGAGTTTGGCCTTTGACCTGGGCCGACATGCCGCGGCCGGCGACGGACTTCGCGTCCTGCGCGGGAGCGACGCTCACCAGATTCTCCTTGGCGGAGTCCATCACGGCGCGGGCGAGCGGATGCTCGCTGCCGGACTGCACGCTGGCGGCGAGGCGCAGGAGGCCGGCGCTGTCGCCGTCGGCGGCTTCGAACGCCACCAGGCGCGGTTTGCCCTCGGTGAGCGTGCCCGTCTTGTCGAAAGCCACGACCTTCACGTTGTGGGCGACTTCGAGCGCCTCGGCGTCCTTGATCAAGATGCCTCGACGCGCGGCGACTCCCGTGCCGGCCATGATCGCCGTGGGGGTGGCGAGCCCCAACGCGCAAGGACAAGCGATCACGAGCACGGCGACGGCGTTGAGGATGGCGCGCTCCCAATCCCCCGTCGTTAAGCCCCAGACAAGGAGCGTGAGCAGAGCAATGCCGAGCACGACGGGGACGAAGACCTCGCTCACCTGGTCGACGAGGCGCTGGATCGGCGCCTTCTTGGCTTGGGCGGACTCCACCATCCGCGCAATGCGGGAGAGCGTGGACTCCGCGCCGACCGCGGTCGCGCGAGCCGTGAAGAGGCCTTCGGCATTGACAGATCCACCGACGACCTTCGCGCCAGGAGACTTCGAGACCGGCAGGCTCTCGCCGGTGATCAGCGACTCGTCGACGTGCGTCGATCCTTCGAGGATCTCGCCGTCGACGGGCACGCGTTCTCCTGGGCGCACCACCAC
>DAIMZU010000059.1:0-9796 GCA_036733845.1 Ramlibacter sp. | reverse complement strand
GCCAGGTGGGCGATGCGGTGACGCAGCTGGACCAGGTCACGCAGCAAAACGCAGCCCTTGTCGAGCAGAGTGCCGCAGCAGCGGCCAGCCTGGATCAGCAGGTCGCTCAGTTGCTGCATGCGGTCAGCGTGTTCCAGCTGCGAGAACGCCTGGCAGCCTGAACTTGCAGCCGCGACTGTAGAACGCGATCCGGCGTAAGCTTGCGGTCTCGCAGACTTCTGTGGAGCTTCCTGTGGACCACGATCTTGACGCGCTCTCCATGGATCAGCTGAAGGCCGAAGTCATTCGGCTACGCAGCGCGATACGCAGACATCGAGACGCGAGCGGCCACGAGCTCTGCTGGCATCAGCCCGCGTTGTGGGCCCTGCTCCCGGAGGGTGTCGCGCCGGAGATCGCTGTTCCCCAGTGGCCGCAGTTCATGCGCGGCTGCATCAGTTACCGCCATTCACTGGATGCCCAGGCGCCCTCGGCGGAGCGCACCACACAGGAGTTCGATGCAGGCACCCAAGCGTCGCCTCAGGGAGACTCGCATGCGAAATGACCTCGAACGGAACAAGCGCAGCGTCTGAACCCCGCCACCGGAGCGCAGCCTATGGCATGGATCATCTGGAAATACTTGTTGACCGCAGCGATCGTGGTCGGCATCTCGGAAGTCGCTCAACGCAGCGACAGACTGGGCGCGGTGCTCGCTGCGTTGCCACTGGTCACGCTGCTCGCGATGGCTTGGCTGCACATCGAACAGGCGCCCGCCGAGAAAATCGCAAATCACGCGCGCTACACCTTTTGGTATGTTCTGCCCACCTTGCCCATGTTCCTGGCGTTTCCTTGGCTGTTGGCGCGGCTCGGCTTCTGGCCCGCTCTCGCCGCGAGTGCGGTCCTGACCGGCGCCTGCTTCCTGATCGCCGCCGCCGTAGCCTCACTTTTCGGCGTGGACCTGTTCTGAAGTTGTGCGCAGCGCTGGGCGCCCTACACCGTACCTGCGCCCGCTGACCTCACGCCGGCATCGAGCAACTCCATCACTGCCTCGACCGACGCCGGCTTCACCAGGTGAGCATCAAATCCGGATTGCCGAGTCAGCTCACGGTCGTTCGCCTGCCCCCAGCCTGTCAGTGCAACGATGAGGCAGTCCTGATGCTCGGGGTGACTGCGCAACGCGCGAGCCACCTGGTGGCCGTCCATCCCTGGCATTCCCAGGTCCAGCAGAATGCATTCGGGTTTCAAGCGGTCGGCCGCTGCCAATCCGGTCTGGGCGTCATAAGCGACCGCCACGTCGTGACCGGCCAACTCGATCGCAGCGGCGATGGTGTCTGCGGCGTCGAAATTGTCGTCAACCACCAGCACGCGCCTGCGTTGCCGCGCCGGGCGCAGTTCGCCACGGGCTGGGTCACGCTGCGCGTCGCTTTCCGCAGCCCGGCTCAGAGGCAGTTGCACCGTAAAGGTGCTGCCTTTTCCAGCGCCTTCACTGGCCGCCGTCACGACGCCGCCGTGCAGAGTCACCAGCTGCCTGACCAAGGCCAATCCGATACCCAGCCCCCCGTTGCTGCGGCCCAGGGTCTGGTTCACTTGCGTGAACAACTCGAAAACGGCGCCCAGCATGGAAGGTGGAATCCCCACCCCGTTGTCCTGTACCTGCAGGATTCCCGCGTCACCTCGGCGGCCCACCTCCAATTCGATGGCGCCGCCCGCAGGCGTGTACTTGAGTGCGTTGTTCAGCAAGTTGTCTACCACCTGCTTCATTCGTGCTGGGTCCGCATGCACCCACACGGGCTGGGCCGGCAGGCGCAGGTTCACGTCCAGGCTGGTCTGTTGCACCTCGTTGGCTGCAGCCTCCACGGACGCCTGCGCGATCGTGCGCAGGTCCAGTTGTTGCAGCTGCAGGGTGATCTTGCCGCGCGTGATTCGCGACACCTCCAGCAGGTCATCGACGAGACGCACCAGATGCCGCATCTGGCGCTCCATGAGGGAGAGCATCCGGAAGCGCATGGTGTCGTCCGCCTGCGGCGCGCGCAGGATCGCGATCGCGTTGGCCACGGGCGCCAGCGGATTGCGCAGCTCATGCGCCAGTGTCGCCAGGAATTCGTCCTTGCGCCGGTCGGCGTCCCGCAGCGCCTGCTCGGCCTCCTTCAAGGCGCCGATGTCGGTCGACGATCCATACCAGCGGATGATCTCGCCCGTCTCGGGGCTGCGTTCCGGCTCGGCACGCACCAGGAACCAGCGGTACACGCCATCCACCCGCCGCAGCCGGTGCTCGACGGAGAACGTGGTTCCCAGGCGCAGCGCCTCGCTGAACCGCTGCATGGTCAGCTCGGCGTCGTCCGGATGAATGAAACGTCCGGCCACGCCGGCTGCGGTCGGCTCGGGCGGGTGTCCGATGTACTCATGCCACTGCTGGTTGAAGAACAGGTTATTGCCTTCGCTGTCTGTCACCCAGATGATCTGCGGCACCGCGTTGGCCATCAGGCGGAACGCTCGTTCGCTGTCTTCCATCGCCTGCTGCGCCCGTGACTGCTCCACCGCAGCCCAGGTGCGCTCGGCCGTTTCGGTCGCTGTGGCGATCTCGTCGTCGGTCCACGTCCTCGGCTTGTCGTCCGCAAGACTCAGCACGATCGTGAGGCGCCCTGACTTGACCAGCGGTATGGCCAGGTTCGCCTGCACGTCAATGCTCGAGTAGGCGGCGCGATGGTCCCGCGTCAGGGCGTGGGTGCTGACGTCCGAGACGACCAGCGGACGCCCTGAACGCAGCATGGCGACCGCCTCTGGGCCGAAATCGACCATCCGGTGAGGTGCGCCGGCCATTCGGACCATGCCGTCGGAGACCCGTTCGCTATGGATCGAGAAGGTTCCTGCGGTGTCGTCCACCTCGGCATACATCAGCCGCGAAAGTTGAAGGCGCTGCTGCAATACGTCGAGCGCGGCGCCGGCAATCTCCCGTGGTGAGCGCAAGGCCCGCAGGCGATCTGCGAGTACCAGTAGAACGTCTGTCGCTCGTTGGTGCGGCGCAATGCATCTTGCATGCGCCACAACTCGGTCACATCGCGTGCGCGGTGCGAGACGCAGATCAGGGTGCCCGCGTCGTCGAAGATCGGCGTGTTGAACGCACTCCAATAGCGCTCCTCGCGCACGTCCTGTCCTGTCGGGGAGGGGAGGCGGACAGGATAGCGCTGGACTGCCATTTCGTCCGGCTGCCCCGTGGCCCGCACGCGCGCCAGCGACTCGCGCACCGCCCGCTCGTTGTCTGAGTTCACGGACGGCGCATCAGGAGAGGCGTCGAAAAAGCGCTTGCCAAGGAGACTGTCGCGGGAACGCCCGATGATCGCCAAAGCGGCATCGTTCACGGCGAGGATGACCGGATCCTCGTGTGGCGAGAGGATGTATCCGGGCACCGACGAGCTGTCGAACAACGACTTGTAGACATCGGGCGCGAGCATGTGCAAACGGTTCGGCAACCTCGGCAAGGCATGCCGCAAGGTGAAAACCATCTTACCCGCCCTGGACAGGGCCTGGACTGTCTCGGGCAGGCAGCGGACGTGCGAGTTCCCTGGGCCACCCTGTTCCGCTGAAAGTTGCAAAATCTCAAAGATCGAGATTTAATGAGGTTTCGCGGACGTTCCGCCGCGGTTAGCAAAAGGACCTCACATGTCATTGCAGCGACGCGCATTCACCCTCGGGGCCCTGGCTGCCCTGGGCGCTCCCGTGTTCCAGGCGCGGGCCCAGGCCTGGCCCAGCCGGCCGGTGCGCATCATCGTGCCTTCGGCCGCCGGTGGCCCGTGGGACCCCATCGCGCGGCACCTCGCGGAGCGATTCACAGCCGAGTTCGGCCAGCCGTTCATCGTCGAGAACCGCTCGGGCGCGACCGGCATGATCGGCATGGATGCCGTGGCCAAATCGACCGACGGCCACACCCTGGGGGTCATGTTCCTGCCGCACGCATTGATGCCTGCGCTCTTCGCAAGCGTGCCCTTCGACCTCGCGCGCGATATCGTCCCCATCGGCCAGACCCACTGGACCTACAACGTGCTCGTGACCCACCCCTCGCTGCCGGTGCAGGACATGGCCTCGCTCGTGGCACTGGTGCGCAGCCGTCCCGGCAAGCTCACCTTCGCATCCGGTGGCAACGGCAGCCCGGCCCACGTGATGGGCGAGTATTTCAAGCAGCTGACCGGCTCCTTCATCCTGCACCTCCCCTATCGCGGTCCCTTGCCGGCGCTGCAGGATCTGATCGGGGGACAGACGGACATGATGTTCGCCTCCGCGTCGGCAGCCATCCCGCACATCCAGAGCGGACGGCTGCGCGCGCTGGCCGTCACATCGCCGGAGCGGCTGCCCGCATTGCCTGCGACGCCGACCTTCGCACAGGCGGGTTTCCCCCGCTTCGACGTGCGTGACTGGTCGGGCATCGTCGCGCCGCAGTCCCTGCCGAAGGCCGCTGTCCCGCGCATCAATGCCGCCGTCCAGCAGGCGCTGTCACAACCGGAGGTGGTGGAGCGGTTCGCGCGCATGGGACTGTTCGTGCAAACGGGAACACCGGAGGCGTTCGGCACTTTCATCCAGCGCGAGACCGTCCGCTGGGGTGAGATCGTGAAGACCGCGGGAGTCAGGATTGAGTGAGGTCCTGCCCCCGCTGCGCAATGCCCTTTTCATCATGGTCGACCAGCTCCGCTGAGACTACGTGGGCGCGTACGGCCGGTCGCCGGTGCCCACGCCGAACATCGACCGGCTCGCCCGGCGTGGGGTGCGCTTCGACCGGGCCTTCGTGCAGGGGCCGGTCTGCGGTCCGTCCCGCATGTCCTACTACACCGGCCGGTACATGATCAGCCATGGGGCACGCTGGAACCGCGTTCCCCTGTCCCTCGCGGAGCGCACCCTCGGGGACTACCTGTCGCAAGCCCGCATCGCCGCCACCCTCGCCGGCAAGAGCCATGTGCTGCCGGACACCGGACAACTCGCGCGCCTGGGTATCGAGATCGAGTCCGAGCGCGGCGCACTCCTGCGCGAAGGCGGCTTCCAGCCCATCGAGCGGTTCGATGGCCACAGCGCGCCCGATGGCCGCAGCGGCTACGCCGATTTCCTGCGCAGCCGCGGCCTGGAGGGGGCCAACCCCTGGTCCGACTACGCCATCAGCGTCACCGGTAGCGAGGGGCAATCCCTCTCGGGGTGGGCGATGCGCAACGTCCATCTGCCGGCACGCGTGCCGGAACCCTGGTCCGAAACCGCCTACCTGGCCGACCGCGCGATCGACTTCATCCAGTCCCGGCGTGAGCGCTGGTGCCTTCACCTTTCGTTCGTGAAGCCGCACTGGCCGTACGTGGCACCGGCGCCGTACCACGACATGTTCCGTGGCAAGGCGCAGTTGCCGCTGGTCAAGGCGCCCCATGAGCGCACCGATGGCCACCCCGTGTTCCAGGCCTTCCAGGCCCACGATGAAAGCCGCAGCTTCGGCGACGACCGGATCGCAGAGCACGTGAAGCCCACGTACATGGGCCTCGTTGCACAACTCGACCACCACATCGGACGCGTGCTCGACGCCCTCGACCAAAGCGGCCAGGCCCAGGAGACTCTGATCGTCTTTTGCGCCGACCATGGCGACATGCTCGGCGACCACTGGCTGGGCGAGAAGGAGCTGTTCTACGAAGCCGCCTTGCGCACGCCCTTGCTGGTGGTGGACCCCCGGGCCACGGCGGAGGCCACGCGGGGCACGGGCTGCGATGCGATGGTCGAGGCGATCGACGTGCTGCCGACGCTCCTGGACGGCCTGGGTGTTCCGCTGGCGACCCACGACCACCTGCTCGAAGGCCGTTCGCTGTTGCCGCTGCTCGCCGGTGAGGCGCCGCCCTGGCGGGACGCCGTGTTTTCCGAAGCCGACTACGCCTTTCGCCAGGCCCGGTGGACCCTGGGCAGGCGACCGGACGAGTGCCGGGGAACGATGGTGCGTACCGGGCGCTGGAAGTACGTGCAATGGCAGGGGTACAGGCCGCAATTGTTCGACCTGCAGGAGGACCCCGACGAGTTGGTCGATCTCGGGGGCGGGCAGGCCGTGGCGGTCGAGCGTGAGATGCGTGACCGCCTGCTCGAATGGAGCCTCACGCGCAAGAACCGCACGACCGCCACCAATTCCGAAGTGGAGGAAAGAACCGAGGCGGTGAAGCACCACGGCATCCACATTGGCGTGTGGTAGGCGGGTTCAAGCGCCCGCGGTGCTCTCCTGCGCGCGCTCATCGTGCAGCAGTCGCACGATGAGTCGCTCGAGCGCCATCACCGCTCCGGTCCGAGGAACCGCAGAGTGCGTGTACATGAAGATGTTCCGCTCGAGCAGCGGCTCTTGGATGGGCGCTGCACGCATGGCGGGATGCCGGCGAACCAGATAGGCGGCGGTCGTTTCGGGGACATACGTGGCGGCCAGCCCCTCGCTGCACAGTTCCATCAGCGATGCCTGGTCTTCGAGGGATCCGACCACGTTGAGCGCGAAGCCATGCCGCCCTGCGGCCGCCTCGAGCACCCGGTGGATCGGCCCCCGTCCGGAGCTCACGAGAAGTGGGACGTCCCGCAAGTGCTCTACGCCCACCGGAGCGGCCGTCCTGACGAAATCGCGGACCCCGACCAGGTGCACGCCCTCGGCGAAGACGAAGCTGCCGTCCAGCAGGGCATCCGACGGCTGCTGCACGCCCAGGGAGAGGTCCAGCGCCCCGTTGCGCAACATCCGCAGCAACTCGTCCGAGTACCCGACGACGATCTCGGGGCGGATCTGCGGGAGTTCGTTGCGGATCGCGCGGAACAGCTTGGCGCCGAGGATGGGCGCGATGCTGCGCAACAGACCGATGCCTACGGGGCCCGAAGCCGCAGAGGCCTTCTCCTGCACCGCGGAACGCGTGGCCTGTGCCTGCTTCAGCATCAGCTTCGCGCGGGTGTACAGCTCGTGCCCCGCTTCGGTCACCCGAACTCCGGTTCGGCTTCGCACGAGCAACTGCACGCCCATGCTCTCTTCCAGGTCGGCCAGGCGCTGGCTCAGCGCCGACTGCACGATGTGCAGCCGGTGCGAGGCTTCGGTCACCGTGCCCGCCTCCACGATGGTCACGAAGTATTTGAGTTGTCGCAGGTCCACGTGTTCTCCTGCGGGCAGCTTACGTGAGTCCCCCTGTGCGCGTCCAGCAGGAGGTCATCACTTTGGACGATGGTGTCTTCGGAAAAGGCCATTTCACAGGATCGGTGGCCGCGCCTAGCATTCGCCCGGCCAACACATACAAGGAGACACAAGCATGACGGAATGCCGCAATGGCGCGCGTCCTGCGGTGCGCGCAACCCTCGCACTCGCCGCAGTCCTCGCCTGCCAGTACGCCAGCGCCCAGGCCCCCGGGGTGAAGATCAGTGGGGGCGTCTCCTATGGCGTCGGCATCCGCGCGCAGGATCCCAATCCGGACCTGTTGTTCGTGAACAATGCACCCGCGGCCGGACTGGCCAGCACGAACACCGCGGGCCGCAACCAGGACGACGGCAACATGAACTACCGCAAGGGGGACGTGTTCAGCAACGTGGTGAAAGGCTTCCTTGACCTGCAGCCCAACAGCGGCCGGTTCGACGGGCTTGTCCGCCTGCAGGGCTGGCACGACTTCGAACTCGCGGATGGCACCACGCCCTGGGGTCATACGGCCAATGAATTCCGCACCGACATCCCCCTGTCCGACGCGGGCGCGCGCAGCCGTGGCAAGTTCAGCAACGCGGTGGTGTCGGATGCCTGGGTGCGCGGGCGCTTCGACCCCGGTCTGCCGGTCACGGTCACCCTGGGGCAGCAGGTCATCGGCTGGCGGGGCCGCGGCCTGGTCCCGGGGATGATGGCGGGCATCGATCCCGCTGATTTCATTGCCCGATCGCGGCCGGGCGCATTTGCGGAAGAGGGCACCATTCCCATCCCCGCGCTGCGCGCCACCACGAAGGCGGGCGGGGTGGATCTGGACGGATTTCTGCAGTTCGGCTTCCGCGCCAACCAGACGCCGCTGTGCGGAACGTTCTTCGCGGCCGCCGACCGCACGCTCGATGGCTGCGACAAGACCATGGTCAACGCCGGTGCCGGCACCCGCACCGACCGCGAACTGCTCGCCGCCGGCCGATTCGTCCGCCTCGGCTCGGTGATCGAGGCCGGGGACAGCGGGCAGTTCGGCCTGTCCGCACGCTGGGGCGATGCACGCGCTGGCACGCGTTTCGGGCTGTCCTATGCGCGCTATCACAGCCGCACCGGGTACACCAACATGGTCAAGAGCCAGATCCCTGGCGCCAATCCCTTCGCCGCGAACGATCCGCGCAATCCGCAGACGCAGGTGGTGTATCCGGAAGGCATCCAGGCGCTGGCCCTCGAGTTCGAACGCAACGCCGGACCGGTCGGGACGGTGTACGGCAGTGTCGGCTACAGCCCCAACACGCCCTTGAGCTATGCAGCAGGGGAGGTGTTCCAGGCGTTTGTCGCGCCCGTGGCCAGCGCCAGCCTGTTCCGCGCCCAGGAGCGCGCGACCGCACCGGGTGGCATCTTCGAAGGCTGGGACAGGCGGCAGGTCTCGCAGTGGCAGGTGGGCGTGATCAAGCCGCTGCGCCAGGTCGCCGGCGCGGCCACGATGACCCTGCGGGCGGAGATCAATGCCCGTGTGGTGCACGACTTGCCCGATCCGACCGTGCTGCGCTATGGACGCCCCGAGGTGTACGGTGTCGGACCCATCAATGGCGCGTGTGGCGCCGGGGCCTCCGCCGTCACGTGCACGAACGATGGCTACCTCAGTCGTTCCGCCTGGGGCTACACACTTCAGGCCATCGCCACCTATCCCAAGGTGGTGGCGGATGTGGACCTGCGGCCGCGTGTCTCGTTCGCACACAACGTCCACGGCTGGTCCTATGACGGCTTGATTCGAGAGGGCCGCAAGACGATGGTGCTGGGGCTGGATGCCATTCGCGGCAAGACGACCTTCGGCGTGTCCCTGGTCCGTCACACCGGTGGAACCTACGACAACACCACGGACCGCGATTACCTGTCGGCGAGCCTGGCCACGCGGTTCTGATGCCCATGACGGTGAACTTCCTGGTCTTCATCGTCGACCAGCTCAATGCGTCGCACCTGGGCTGCCATGGGTCCGCCGCCGGGGCCACGCCCCACCTCGATCGCCTGGCGGGGCAATCCTGGAAAGCCGACGAGTCCTATGTGGCCACGCCCCTGTGCATGCCCAACCGGGCGAGCCTGCTGACCGGGCGCATGCCCTCCGCGCATGGCGTGCGCCGCAACGGGATTCCGCTGTCGCTGGGGGCCCGTACTTTTGCCGATGCGCTGAGAGACGCGGGATATACGACGGTGATGGTGGGCAAGTCCCACCTGCAGAACATCACCGGCAAGCCGCCGTTGACCGACCCGGGCCGCGGACCGTGGGGCCCGGACGCCCAGCGCCCCTATCCGGGCGACTACCTCCAGGAGTCGGCGCCGCGCTGGATGGGTGGTGAAGTGCCGCTCGAGCTTCCGTTCTACGGGTTCGATCGTGTCGAACTCGCGATCCAGCACGGCGATCTTCCCTCCGGCCATTACCGAAGCTGGCTCGAGCGCGAGCATCCGCAGGCACTGGCGCTGGCCGGCCGGAACAACGCGCAGCCCGCGCCCGACTACGAGCTGACGCGGGTCGGCCAGGCCTGGCGCACGCGGCTGCCGCCGTCCCTGCACCCGACGGCATGGGTCGCCGACCGGACCATCCACCACCTGCGGGGCGTGGCCTCCGGGAACAGGCCCTTCCTGGCCTACTGTTCATTCCCGGACCCCCACTCCCCCTATACC
>DAIMZU010000058.1:0-9829 GCA_036733845.1 Ramlibacter sp. | reverse complement strand
CACTCGGACGGTCTTCATTCCTGGATCGTGCCCCGCATCATTCCGGCTTGGCGCCCGACACCCGCACGATTTCCGCCCACTTGGCGATGTCCTCGTTCAGGTGCTTGGTGAACTCGGGCACCGTCATGGACATGGGCACCGCGCCCTGCTTGGCCCAGGCGGCCTTCACCTCCGGGTCGGCGACGATCTTGCGCACCGCCGCGTTGAGCTTGTTCACCACCTCCGGCGGGGTGGCCTTCGGCGCCATCAGGCCCAGCCAGATCGTCGCTTCGTACTTGGGGACCACCTCGGCCACCGTGGGCAGTTCGGGCACGGCGCGCGTCTGCCCGGTGGTGGCCAGCGCCCGGACCTTGCCCTCGCGGGCCTGCGGCATCATGGTGGTGACCGCATCGAACATCATGTCGACCTGGCCGCCGAGCAGGTCGGACCGTGCGCCGCTGCTGCCCTTGTAGGGGATGTGCGTGACGTTGATGCCCGCCAGGTGCTTGAACAGCTCGCCGGCCATGTGGTAGGGCGTGCCGGTGCCCGAGGATGCGTAGTTCATCTTGCCGGGGCGCGACTTGGCCAGTGCGATCAGCTCGGGCAGGGTCCTGGCCTGCACCGACGGATGCACCACCAGCACCAGGTCCGAGTAGTTGACAGGTGCCACGCCGACGAAGTCGTCCATCAGCTTGAAGGGCTTGTTCGGCATCAGCGTCTCGTTCACCGTATGGGTGTTCGACATCATCAGCAGCGTGTAGCCATCCGGGGGCGACTTTGCCACCGCATCGGTGCCGATCACCGACCCCGCGCCGGGGCGGTTGTCGACGACGAAGGTTTGCTTGAGCTCGGCCTGCAGCCGCTGGCCGATGAAGCGCGCGTAGTTGTCGGCCGGGCCCCCGGCGGCGAAGGGCACGATGATGCGCACGGGCCGGTTCGGATAGTCGGCCTGCGCCTGCACGCTCGTGGTGCCGGCGAGGACACCGGCGGCGAGCGCAAGCTGGAAGCTGCGGCGGGTGAAGTTCATGGGGTTGTCTCCTGGGTTTGGAATTTCGGCTGGGGCGGCCGGTTCACACGAAGCGGTTCTCGATCGAGCCGATGCCATCGATCTCGATCCGCACCACATCGCCGCCGCGCAGGTAACTCGGTGGCGTGAGGCCCATCCCCACGCCCGCCGGGGTGCCCGTGGCGATGATGTCGCCGGGATACAGCGTGATGCCGCGCGAGACGGTCTCGATCAGCGTCGGGATGTCGAAGATCAGGTTCTCGGTGGAGGCCTCCTGGCGCAGCTCGCCGTTGACCCAGCAGCGAACGCGCGTGCGGGTGCCATCGAGCTCGTCGGCGGTGACGATCCAGGGTCCCATGGGGCAGAAGGTGTCGAAGGACTTGCCCATGTCCCACTGCTGGTGGCGCATCTGCACGTCTCGGGCGGTGACGTCGTTGACGATGGTGTAGCCCCAGACATGCGACAGCGCCTCCTGGCGCCGGATGTTCTTGCCGCCTTTGCCGATGACCAGGGCCAGTTCGGCCTCGTAGTCGATCTGCGCCGAGACTTCGTCGCCCGGAAGCACCACCGGGTCGGCCGGTCCGACCACGCATTCGGGCACCTTGGTGAAGACGATGGGCCATTCCATCGTGTTGGCCGAGTTGTTCTTGAACACCGAGGCGGCGAGTTCCTTGGCGTGCGCGTGGTAGTTGCGGCCTACGCACCAGATGTTGCGCCGGGGCTGTGGGACCGGTGCCTCCAGCCGGACGTCGGCCAGCGGCAGGCTGCGGTCCTCCAGCGGTGGCAGCGGTTCACCGCGGGCGGCGGCTTCGACCAGGGGCAGAACGCCCCGGTGGGCGGCCTCGGGGGTCAGGCGGAAGGGCATGACCTGCTGGCCGTCCGGTGAAACCCGGCCAACCTGGCGGCGGCCGTCGTGCGTGAAGGTGGCGAAGCGCAAGTGAGATCTCCGTAATGGTTCGGTCGAGAATACCAATGACGACCAATGGCGCATCGTACACCTTGCATCGCGGGTAAGTACCGGGGTAATCCCGAAGCGAGATTGGTACACTTTGGTCATGCATGCCGCCGCCACGCTTCGCAACTTCATCCTCGGGCACCTCCAGGCCGGACGGTGGCGCGGAGGCGATCGCCTGCCTCCCGAGCGTGACCTCAGCACCCAGTTCAGCCTGAGCCGCGGTACCGTCCGCAAGGTGCTCCAGGAACTGCGCGAACTCGGCCTGATCAGCCAGACCGTGGGCAGCGGCACCTATGTCACCGAGCAGGCCGCCGAGCGCGTGCGCGCCCTGCGCGCGGATGACCCGGTGCACCAGACCAGCCCGGCCGAGCTGATGGAAGCGCGCATCGCACTGGAGCCAGCCATCCTCGAGATGGTCGTCGCCAAGGCCACGCCCGCCGATTTCCGGCGCATGGACGAGTGCTGCGATCGCGCCGAGGGCGCCGGCACGCTCGAGGAGTTCGAGCACTGGGACGGCATGCTGCACGAGGTCATTGCCGGCGCCGCGCACAACAGCTTCGTCGCCAACGTGTTCAAGCTGATGAACCAGGTCCGCGCGCAGGGCGAGTGGGGCATGCTCAAGCGCGGCAGCGTCACGCCCGAGCGGCGCCTGCAGTACCAGCACGAGCACCGGCAGCTCGTCCAGGCGATCCGCCAGCGGGATCTCGCCGGGGCGCGTGCGATGAGCCTCGAGCATTTGCTGCGGGTGCAGCGGAATCTGTTGAACCGAGGATGAAACAGCCGGCAGACCACCCTCTGCCCCCGTCGATCACCTGTCGATAATCCCTCTAGACGAAAGAGAAAGTCCCAAGCATGCAACCCCTTGCAGTCGGCTGTGGCGCCGGTTTTTCGGGAGACCGCACCGATGCGGCAGCGCCGGTGGTTCGCACGCTCACCGCGCGTGGCGGACCCGCGGCAATGGTGTTCGAGAACCTGGCGGAGCGGACCCTCGCGCACCAGCAACTGACGCGCCGCGCGCGGCCTGAGCTGGGCTACGAGCCGCTGCTCGAGCAGGAGCTGCGGCCCATCATGGCGGAGTGCGTGGCCCACGGCATCACCATCGTGGGCAACTTCGGCGCGGCCAACCCGGAAGGCGCTGCGCGCGAGGTCCATCGCATCGCGGCTGGGCTGCGGCTTGGCGCACTGCGCGTGGCCGTGGTGCTGGGCGACGACCTGTCGGACGAGCGGGGCCGTGCCATCGTCCGGCCCCATGTGAGCGACTTCGACGAGCGGCGCTTCGTAAGCGCCAACGCCTACCAGGGTGCGTTCGAGATCGCCGACGCGATCCGCGCGGGCGCGCAGGTGGTGGTGACCGGGCGCGTGGCCGACCCGTCGCTGGTTCTCGGGCCCGCCATCGCGCACTACGGCTGGGGCCGCGAGGACTGGGACGCCCTGGCGGGCGGGACCATGGCCGGGCACCTGCTCGAATGCGGCGCGCAGGTCACCGGCGGCTATTTCGCCGACCCGGGCCGCAAGGACGTGCCGGGGCTGGACGATGTGGGTTTCCCGTTTGCCGAGATCTTTCAAGACGGCAGTTGCATCGTCGGCAAGGCCGAGGGCACCGGGGGTCTGGTGGACCTGCGCACCGTCAAGGAGCAACTGCTCTATGAGGTGCATGACCCAGCCGCCTACATCACGCCCGACGTGGTCGCCGACATCACCGAAGCCGACCTGCAGCAAGTCGGCCCCGACCGCGTGCGTCTTTCGGGCGTGCGGGGTCATCCGCGAACGGCCACGCTCAAGGCGCTCGCCTACTTCGACGGGGGCTGGCTGGGCGAGGCCGAGATCTCATATGCCGGGCCGAACGCCGAAGCCCGCGCGCGGCTCGCCATGGACGTGGTCCGCAAGCGCATGGGCGCCCAGCTCACCTTGCGCTTCGACCTGATCGGGGTGCTCAGTATCCTCGGTGACGACCGGGGCGAGATGCTCCAGGGCGCACCCCGCGGGGAGGCCCGGGACATCCGGCTGCGCGTGGCCGGACGGCACGAGGACCTCGCGATCGTCGACCGGCTCCTGCGCGAGGTCACCTGCCTGTGGACCGGAGGTCCGGCGGGCGGCGGCGGCGTGCGCACCGCCAAGCGCCAGCGGCTGTCCAGCAGTGCCTGCCTCATACCGCGCGAGCAGGTCCCTGCGTCCTTCCGTTTCGTCGGAGCGTGACACCATGAAGCCCACCCGACTCCACGACATCGCCCACGCCCGGACGGGCGACAAGGGCAACCGCATCAACATCTCGCTGATCGCCTATCGCCCTGAGGACTACCCGCTGCTGGTGGAACAGGTCACCTGCGAGCGGGTGGCCGCGCACTTCGGCGCGCGTCATCCGGCGGATGTCCGGCGCTATCTGCTGCCCCGGCTCGGCGCCATGAACTTCGTGCTCGACGAGGTCCTCGACGGCGGGGTCAACGACTCATTGAACCTCGACATGCACGGCAAGGCGCTGTCGTTCCATTTGCTAGACATGTTGATCGACGCGTGAGGGCGCCCCGCGCCGGCGCTCGCGGGCCTTACCCCCGGCTGCCCGGCTCCTGTGAATCCTGCGACCGTTCCGAGCCTGCCCGGGGCTTTCGGCTTTCATCCTTCTTGGAGGTACCGGGGATGGACTGCCGCGCCTGGGCGCGCTGCTGCTGGACAGGTTGCTGCCGTTTGCTGTTGTCGGAGTTCCGGTTGCGCTTGGTCATGAGTCATCCGTATTGATGTGAAGGGCGCCCAGACTCGTGCCGACGCGCAGGTCGGAGTGTCAGCCGATGACCGGTGACGTGTAGGAGCGCACCGCAGGCGGGACAAATTCCCGCGGCGTGCTCACTCGCGCAGGCGCACCTTCGAGCGCGGACGGAATGCGAAGCGCGAACTGCCCAGGTAGTTGACGGCGAGCGCGACGCACGACCCTGCAGCCACCGCCAGCAACGGGTGGCGCATGAAAAACGCCGAACCCAGCAGCAGCCCCGCGTACGTGAGGTAGTTGATTCCCGCGCCCGCCAGGCTCACGCCCCAGTACAGCAGGAAACTGCGCACCAGGGGAATTTGCCGGTGCGCGAAAGTGAAGTGGCGATGCAGCAGCCAGGTGCACGAGACCGCCACGGCGACCGAGGCCGCGCGCGCGGACAGTGGATCCTGTCCCAGCAGAAGCAGCGCCTGCAGCAAGCCCGCGTCGACGACGAAGCCGAGGCCACCCACCAGCAGGAAGCGGGGCACGGTGGAGACGTGCGGGGCGTCCGGGTTCATTGCATCCACACGCGCCAGTCGGCCAGTCGGGCGGCAGTGCCCGTGGCCACGACGAAGAGCACCCCGGCCGCTGCGCCCCAGAGCACCGGACGCCGCTCGCGCCACGCCTGCTGAACGTGAGGCAGCGCCAGCACGGTGGCAGCAAGCAGCACCAGCACGGACCAGTAGTGATAGCGCAGGTCCGTCGCCACCCCGATGACCAGGTACGCCCCCGAATAGCCGAGTGCCGAAACTGCCAGCATGGTCGCGAGCACGCCCGCGGCTGTTCCGTCGGCGGGAGCGCGTCGGTGGAGGACGAACAGCAGGCCGACGCCCCAGGTCAGCCAGGTCACCGGCCAGCCCAGGGAATTCTTGCGCAGCAGGTCGCCTCGCACTTCGGAATCGCTCACGGTGGCGATCGGCGTCCAGGCCGGGTCGTCGGTGGCGTACTCCGGGGTCAGCCGGATATGCTTGAGCGGAATCATCCACATGATCGACGAGTTGAAGTGCTTCAGGCGGTGCTGCATCCAGGCGACGGGGTGCGACGCGATGGCCTGGGCCCATTGACGTCCGATCCCTTCGGGCATCGTGACCAGCGGGCTGGCGGCGGGGCGGTGCACCTTGGCGGCGCAGCGGCCCCAGGGACTGAGACTGTCCCACCAGTACGGCGTGTAGCAGGCCCTCGCCTCGTCCAGGGTGAGGGTCGCTCGCGGCTGCAGCAGTTGTGGTTGACGCGCATGTACCGCGATGCCGTGCAGGTCGAACAGGAAGAGCGAGTGCTCGGCGTGGGTCTTCTGCGCCCGGAAGAGCGCACTGTTGAGCGCGCCGCCGGTGGGGATCGTCACGAGGGCGACGACCACACTCGCCGCCCCCCATCGCCACACACTTCGGTGGATCGGACGCCATGCCCACAGCAGCACGGGCCCGAGCGCGAAGGCGGCATTCGGCCGCACCAGGGTGCCGTAGAGCAGCAGGAGCGACGCCACGGCCCAGGCCCAGGGCGGCACCCGCCGCTGCTGCAGCCGGAACCAGGCCAGCAGCCCGATGCCGGCCAGCCAGGCGGCGACCATGCTCGCATCCTTGGTGATGACACCGTTGAGCACCAGCAGAGGGGGGAAGGCGCCCGCTGCCGCCATCGCCCAGCCCAGGCCGGTGCGCCCGGCGCGGCGCAGCCCGTCGGCCAGCAGGCCGAAGCCGGCCCAGTACGCGACCAGGTGAAGCACGAGGAAGGGTCCGGGGCCGTCGGCAACCCGGAGCAGCAGGGACCAGACCCAGGTCATGATGGGTGGGTCCCAGTCCTCCCATTGACCCGAGCGCGCCTGCTCCAGGTGGCTGAGCGAATCGTTGTTCATGCCGCCGGGCCAGTGCACCAGCAGGTTGGCGGCCAGCAGCGCCAGGACCGCGAGCGGCAGGGCCCAGGCGGTGGAGCCGATCGAGCGCGCCAGGCGTGCCAGGCGCATGCGCGTGCCTTGCAGCGGCAGCGAGGCGTCGAAGGTGGAGCCGTTCAAGGCAGGCTTCATGCGCGCAGGGCAACCGGAGGCTCGAACGCCTTGGACGGTGCATCGGCTTCGACCGGCGCCGGCTCGGCCCCGGTGCGTGCGTTCGAGGGCCAGCCCGGCACCGGCTGCTGCAGGTAGTGCAGCCGCTTCGTCTCGCGGCGGCTGTGGGTCACCGTGTCGAGGATCAGCCCGCAGACCAGGGACAGGAAGGCGACCACCATGATGCCCACCGACAGGAATGCCGTCGGGAAACGCCGGACGAGGCCGGTGTCCAGGTACTCCAGGATCACCGGTACAGACAGTCCGACCGACAGCAGCGCCAACAGGAAGAAGGCCGCGGTGAAGAACGCGAGCGGCCGCTCCTCCTTCACCAGCAGGCCGATCATGCGCAGGATGCGGACACCGTCGCGCAAGGTGTTCAATTTCGAGCAGGAGCCCTCCGGCCTCGCCTGGTAGGGCGTCGCGACCTCGCAGGTCTTCATGCGCAGTTCCAGCGCGTGCACTGTCAGTTCGGTCTCGATCTCGAAGCCGGTGGACACCGCCGGGAAAGACTTGACGAAACGGCGTGAGAACACGCGGTAGCCCGAGAGCATGTCGCTGAACTGCTTGCCGAACACGGTGCGCACCAGGCCCGTGAGCAGGCGGTTGCCTGCCACGTGGCCGAAGCGGTAGGCCTCGCGCACCTGCTGCACGCGGGCGCCGTTGACCATGTCGAGTTGCTCGTCAAGCAGCCTGCGCACCATCTCCGGCGCCGTGCGGGCGTCGTAGGTGCCGTCACCGTCGACCAGCACATAGACATCCGCGTCGATGTCGCTGAACATGCGCCGCATGACGTTGCCCTTGCCGCGGAAGGGCTCGCGCCCCACGATCGCACCGGCCGCCTCCGCCACGGCCGCGGTGCGGTCGGTGGAGTTGTTGTCGAACACGTGGATCGTGGCCTGGGGCAGCTCGCGGCGGAAATCGCGCACCACTCCGGCAATCGCTACTTCTTCGTTGAAGCAGGGGATGAGGACCGCGATCCTCACCGACCCGAAACCTGGCGCCATCGACATGTGCGCTCCCTTCCCTGGCTGACTTTGGACCATGCTAGGCAGCAGCGGCTCTGCCGTGGGCTGGCTTTCCAGGTTGGCAATACCATTTACGAGTGCTTTCCTGCGGTCGAGGCAAAGCTTTCTGGGTAGTTGGCGCCTGGAGCGAAATTGCCCCACGACCGGATGCGGCGCGCGCCGCCTTATCATCACGCCAATGACCTACCCCGACACCCGCCTCTTCATCCACGGCCAATGGCAGGACGCCGCCGACGGCCGCACCCTCGATGTCCACAACCCCGCCACCGGCCAGGTGATCGGCCGCGTCGCGCACGCGAGCCGCACCGACCTGGACCGCGCCCTCGAGTCCGCGCAGAAAGGCTTCGAGACCTGGCGCGACATGACACCCGCCGAGCGCAGCAAGATCATGCGCAAGGCCGCGGGCTTCATGCGCGAGCGCGCTGGCGACATCGCCCGCATGCTCACCCTGGAGCAGGGCAAGCCGCTGGCCGAGGCCAAGGGCGAGTGCATGGCCGCCGGCGACATCATCGAATGGTTCGCCGAAGAGGGCTTCCGCATCTACGGCCGCATCGTGCCCTCGCGCGTCAACGTCTCGGTGCGGCAGATGGTCATCAAGGACCCGGTGGGTCCGGTGGCGGCCTTCACCCCCTGGAACTTCCCCATCAACCAGGTGGTTCGCAAGGTCGGGGCCGCGCTCGCCGCCGGCTGCTCCATGATCGTCAAGGCGCCCGAGGAAACCCCGGCGGCACCCGCCGAGCTCATTCGCGCCTTCCAGGACGCCGGCCTGCCGCCTGGCGTGCTGAACCTGGTCTACGGCAACCCCGCCGAGATCTCGGGCTACCTGATCCCGCACCCGACCATCCGCAAGATCACGTTCACCGGCTCCACGCCGGTCGGCAAGCAGCTCGCGGGCCTCGCGGGCCAGCACATGAAGCGCGTCACCATGGAGCTGGGTGGCCACGCGCCGGTCATCGTCTGCGAGGACGCCGACATCGAACTGGCCGTCAAGGCCGCGGGGGCCGCCAAGTTCCGCAACGCGGGCCAGGTGTGCATCTCGCCGACCCGCTTCCTGGTGCACGAGAGCATCCGAAACGACTTCGCGAAGGCTCTCGCCCGCCACGCCGGTTCGCTGAAAGTCGGCGACGGCCTGCAGGAGGGCACGCAGATGGGGCCGCTGGCCAATGCCCGCCGGCTCAGTGCCATGGCCGACCTCACCCGCGACGCGGTCGAACGCGGCGCCACCGTGCTGCACGGCGGTGAGCGCATCGGCGCCGAAGGCAACTTCTGGCAGCCCACCATCCTGGCCGACGTGCCCACTGACGCGCGCGTGTTCAATGACGAGCCCTTTGGGCCCATGGCCGCCCTGCGCAGCTTCAACACGCTGGACGAAGCAATCGCCGAAGCCAACCGCCTGCCCTTCGGCCTGGCCGGCTACGCCTTCACGCGCTCGCTCCGGAATGCCGACCTGCTCACCCGGCGCGTCGAGGTGGGCATGCTGTGGGTCAACATGCCGGCCATGCCGTCGGCCGAACTGCCTTTCGGTGGCATCAAGGACTCGGGCTACGGCTCCGAAGGGGGCCCCGAGGCGGTCGAGGCCTACCTGAACGTGCGCGCGGTCTCGATCGCGAACTGATCCGGTCACGCCTACAGCGTCCGTCGCCGATCCGGTGACGGCGCGCGGGCGGCGAGCCACTAGAGTCAGGGCATGGCCCTTGAACTCGACCGCATCCGGGCGCTGTGCTTCGACGTGGACGGCACCATTGCCGACACCGACGACCACATCGTCACGCAGGTCTCGCAACTGCTGCATTCGCTGCCGCTGGTCAGCGGCCGCCGCGCAGAGCGGCTGGCGCGCCAGATCGTGATGGGGGCCGCCACGCCGGTGGCCTCCGCCTATGCGCTGCTCGACCGCCTGCACCTCGACGGGCCCTTCTACCGGCTGCGCGGCCGCGTCGCGAGGCTGCGCCAGCGATCACGCGGGCTGTCGAACGTCCGCAATCCCGAGGCGGACGACGAGGTTCCGCACGACATGGTGGCCGGCGTGCAGGAGATGATCGAACACCTGGCGCGTCACTATCCCCTGTCGACCATTTCCACGGGG
>DAIMZU010000057.1:0-9865 GCA_036733845.1 Ramlibacter sp. | reverse complement strand
CCGCCAACATCTTCCCCGGCGACATGCTCTGGAAGAACTTCGGCGTCACGCGCAACGGCAAGGTCGTGTTCTACGACTACGACGAGATCGAATACCTCACCGACTGCAGCTTCCGCAACGTGCCGGCGGCGCGCAACGAGGAGGACGAGCTCTCCGGCGAAGTGTGGTGGCCGGTGGGCCCGCGCGACGTCTTTCCGGAAACCTTCGGGCCTTTCCTGCTGGGCCATCCCGCGGTGCGGGAGGTCTTCATGCGCCACCATGGCGACCTGCTGGACCCCGCCTTCTGGCAGCGCCACAAGGAGCGCATCCTGTCGGGCCATGTGTTCGACGTCTTCCCCTACGATGCGGACAAGCGCTTTGCCGCATTGCAGCCGGCGCCGCCTGTGGAGGCCGCCCCATGATCCTGTCCAACGCCGCCGGCTGGGAGCTTGCCAGCTACATCGTGACCACCCTGGGCCTGCCGATGGCCATCGCTTTCTTCGTCTGGGAGCAGCGCAAGGAACGCGACAACGAAGAGGAAGAGGCCTACCAGCTTCTCTCCGATGCCTACAACGACTTCCTCAAGGTGGTCCTGCAGCATTCCGACCTGCAGTTGCGTACCGCGGCGCCGCTGAGCGACCCGACGCCGGAGCAGCGCGAGCGCATGCTGGTGATCTTCGACATGCTCATGTCGCTGTTCGAGCGCGCCTACCTCGTCGCCTACAAGCCCGGCATGACCGACACCGAGCGTCGCCGCTGGAACAGCTGGGACGACTACATGCGCGAGTGGTGCCGCCGCGAGGACTTTCGCCTCGCGCTGCCGCTGCTGCTCGGCGGCGAGGATCCCGAGTTCCAGAGTTACCTGCGGCGCATCGCCGAAGAAGAGGGCGGACTCGTCGTCCTGCCCGCCGCCAACCCTGTCCAACGAACCGTCCAAGGAGCATCCCATGCCTGAATCCGTCGTCATCGTCAGCGCCGCCCGCACCCCCATGGGCGGCTTCCAGGGCGATTTCTCCACGCTCGCCGCGCACGACCTGGGCGGCGCAGCGATCCGCGCGGCCGTCGAGCGCGCGGGCATCCCTGCCGATGCGGTCGGCGAGGTCCTGTTCGGCAACTGCCTGATGGCCGGCCAGGGCCAGGCGCCGGCGCGCCAGGCGGCGTTCAAGGGCGGCCTGCCCAAGGGCACCGGCGCGGTGACCCTGTCCAAGATGTGCGGCTCGGGCATGAAGGCCACCATGATGGCGCACGACATGCTGCTGGCGGGCTCCCACGAAGTCATGATCGCGGGTGGCATGGAGAGCATGACCAACGCGCCCTACCTCATGCTCAAGGGCCGGGGCGGCTACCGCATGGGCCACGACCGCATCTACGACCACATGATGCTCGACGGCCTCGAGGACGCCTACGAGGCAGGCCGCTCCATGGGCACCTTCGGCGAGGACTGCGCGGCGAAGTTCGGCTTCACCCGGGAGGCCCAGGACGCCTTCGCCATTGCCAGCGTGCAGCGCGCGCAGGCCGCGACCACCAGCGGCGCCTTCGCCCGCGAGATCACGCCCGTGACCGTCAAGACGCGTGCGGGAGAGTCCGTGATCTCCATCGACGAAGGCCCGGGCAAGGTGCGGCTGGACAAGATCACGACGCTGCGGCCCGCCTTCAAGAAGGATGGCACCATCACCGCCGCGTCCAGCTCCAGCATCAACGACGGCGCCGCCGCCCTGGTGCTCATGACCGAATCCACCGCCCGGCGCATGGGCGCGACCCCGCTCGCGCGGATCGTGGGGCATGCCACCCACGCCCAGGAACCCGAGTGGTTCACCACCGCCCCGGTTGGTGCGACGCGCAAGCTGCTCGAGCGCACCGGCTGGACGGCCTCCGATGTCGACCTGTGGGAGGTCAACGAGGCCTTCGCCGTGGTGCCGATGGCGCTCATGACCGAGCTGAAGGTGCCGCACGAGGTGGTCAACGTCAACGGGGGCGCCTGTGCGCTCGGCCATCCGATCGGCGCCTCCGGCGCGCGGATCCTGGTGACGCTGATCCATGCGCTGCAGGCGCGCGGCGGGCGCCGCGGCCTGGCCACGCTGTGCATCGGCGGAGGCGAGGCCACCGCCATGGCCATCGAGCTCGCCTGACAGGTTCATTCCGGGGCGGCCGACGCCCTGCGGCGGCGTCCGCATCCTCGACTACCATGGCAGACCTTCCGAGAGCTGGTGAAACCCGATGCTGCTGACCCCCGACCAGGAGATGATCCGCGACGCGGTGCGCGCCTTCGCCCAGGAGCAACTCTGGCCGAACGCGGCCCGCTGGGACCGCGAGCGCACCTTCCCGCGCGAGGCGCACCGCGGCCTCGCGGCGCTGGGGGCCTACGGCATCTGCGTGCCCGAGTCCTACGGTGGCGCCGGCCTGGACTACGTCAGCCTCGCCCTGGTGCTCGAGGAAATCGCCGCCGGTGACGGCGGCACCAGTACCGCGATCAGCGTCACCAACTGCCCGGTCAATGCCATCCTGATGCGCTACGGGACGGAGGCGCAGAAGCAGCGCTGGCTGGCGCCGCTCGCCCGCGGGGACCTGCTCGGAGTGTTCTGCCTGACCGAGCCGCACGTAGGCAGCGATGCCTCGGCCCTGCGCACCACCGCCGTGCGGGATGGCGACGCCTGGGTGATCGACGGCATCAAGCAGTTCATCACCTCCGGCCAGAACGGCGATCTCGCCATCGTCATCGCCGTCACCGACAAGGGCGCCGGCAAGCGCGGCATGAGCGCCTTCGTGGTGCCCACCTCGACGCCAGGCTACGTGGTCGCGCGCCTGGAGGAGAAGGCCGGCCAGCACTCGAGCGACACCGCCCAGATCAACTTCGAACGCTGCCGCGTGCCGGCGGACCACCTCGTGGGCGAAGAGGGCGAGGGGTACCGGATCGCGCTGTCGTCCCTGGAGGGCGGGCGCATCGGCATCGCGGCCCAGAGCGTCGGCATGGCGCGCAGCGCCTTCGACGCCGCCCTGGCCTATGCGCGCGAGCGCGAGAGCTTCGGCACCGCCATCATCAACCACCAGGCGGTGGGCCACCGGCTGGCCGACTGCGCCACGCAGCTCGAAGCGGCGCGTCAGCTGGTCTGGCATGCGGCAGCGCTGCGCGATGCCGGTCGGCCCTGCCTCAAGGAAGCGGCCATGGCCAAGCTGTTTGCCAGCGAGATGGCCGAACGCGTCTGCAGCGCCGCCATCCAGACCCTGGGGGGCTACGGCTACGTGGCCGACTTTCCGGTCGAGCGGATCTGGCGCGACGTGCGCGTGTGCCAGATTTACGAGGGCACCTCGGACGTGCAGCGCATCCTGATCCAGCGGGCGCTATGAGGATCGTCATTCTGGGTGCCGGCCGGGTCGGCGAAAGCGTCGCCGAGAGCCTGGTGTCCGAGCGCAACGACATCACCATCATCGACCCCGACCCCCAGCGCCTTGCGTGGCTGGAAGAGCGCATGGACCTGCGCGGGGTGGCCGGCGACGGCATCCAGCCCAGCGTGCTGCAGGCGGCGGGGCTCGGCGACGCCGACATGCTCATCGCCTGCGCCACGCGCGACGAGACCAACCTGGCCGTGTGCAAGATCGCCCACGACCGCTTCGGCGTGCCCACCACCATCGCCCGCCTGCGCTCGCCCGAGTTCGCCCCGGGCGACGCGCTCCTGTCGCGGGAGGGTTTCGCGGTCGACCACGTGATCTGCCCCGAGGAATCGATCGTCCGGTACATCCAGAAGCTGATCGAATTCCCAGGGGCCCTGCAGGTGCTGGAGTTCGCCAAAGGACGCGCGCAGCTTGTCGCGGTGCGGGCGCTGCCGGGCAGCGCACTGGCCGGGCGCACCATCGCCGAGTTCCGCGAGCGCTTCCCGGGTGCGCCGATGCGGGTGGTCGCCGTCTACCGGAAGGACGAAGAGGTCAGCTGCGACGGCACCACGCGCATCCATGCCGGAGACGAGGTGTTCATGCTTTCCGACCAGCAGCACCTGCGCAACGTCCTCCTGGCCATCCATGGCAACGACCGGCCGGTGCGCCGGGTGATGATGGCTGGCGGCGGCAACGTCGGCCTGCGCCTGGCCCAGCGCATCGCGGGGCAGTGCGAGATCAAGCTGATCGAGCGCAGCCCCCTGCGCTGCGACTACCTCGCATCGACGCTGCCCACCGAGGTCCTGGTCCTGCGCGGTGACAGCACCGACGAGGAACTGCAGGCCGACGAGAACGTGGCCGACATGGACCTCTTCCTGGCGCTGACCAGTGACGACGAGGACAACATCCTCTCGGCCATGCTGGCCAAGCGCATGGGCGCCCGCCGCGTGCTCTCGTTGATCAACCGCAGGGCGTATGCCGACCTGATCCAGGGCGGCACGATCGACATCGCCGTCTCGCCGGCGCAGACGGTCATCGGCGAGTTGCTCGCGCACATCCGCCGCGGGGACGTGGTTGCGGTGCACAGCCTGCGCCGGGGCGCGGCCGAGGCGCTCGAAGGCGTCGCGCGCGGTGACGCCAAGACCTCGAAACTGGTGGGCCGCACCGTGCAGCAACTCGAGGATGCGCTCCCTCCTGGCGTGCGGATCGGCGCAGTGGTCCGTGGCGAGGAACCCCGCGCCCAGTTCATCATGCCCACGCACGACCTGGTCATCCAGACCGACGACCACCTGGTCATCTTCATCCCGAGCAAGCGCCAGGTGCGCCAGGTCGAGAAGATGTTCCAGGTCGCGGCGACGTTTTTCTGAGGGGCAGCCATGGACTCCTTCGGCCCCGTCCTGGTCGTGGTCTCGCGCGTGCTGATGGGGTTTTCGCTCGCCTTCCTCGTCCCGCTGGGCTGGGCGGTGGCCCTGGACGAGCGTTCCCTGCCGCCGGTGTGGGCCGGAGCATTCGCGGGCACGCTGGCCGCGGGCCTGGTCCTGGCGGCGCTGGTGCGGCGCCACCAGCGCGAGCTCCAGCCCAAGGACGGCTTCCTGCTGGTGACGCTGGTCTGGATCCTGCTGCCTGCCTGCGCGGCCGTGCCGCTGATGCTGACGGTGCCGGACATCGATGTGGCCAAGGCCTATTTCGAGTCCATGAGCGCGCTCACGGCCACCGGCGCGACGGCGCTCAGCGGCCTGGATTCGCTGCCGGTGTCCGTCAACGTCTGGCGGTGCTTCCTGCAGTACGTCGGCGGCCTCGGCATCATCCTGCTGGTGGTGGCGGTGCTGCCGCTGCTGGGACTGGGCGGGATGCAGCTGTACCGGGCCGAGGCGCCCGGCCCCATGAAGGATGCCAAGCTCACGCCGCGCATCGCCGAGACGGCGCGCGGCCTGTGGACGGTGTATTTCGCGCTTTCAGCCTTCTGCATGCTGGCCTACCGCTGGGCGGGCATGAGCTGGCAGGACGCCTTCATGCACATGTGCACGACCATGGGCCTGGGCGGGTTCTCGTCGCACGACGCGAGCTTCGGCTACTGGGATTCGGCCCGCATCGACGCGGTCGCCATCGTGTTCATGGCGCTGGCGGGCATCAGCTTCCTGCGGTATTTCGTCGTGCTTCGCAACCGCTCGCTGGGCATCCTGGCGAAGGATCAGGAAGTTCGCGCCTATGTGGGCGTGCTCGCCGGCTCGATCGTGCTGCTCACCGTGGTTCTGCTCGAGAACGAGGTCTACGCGGATTTTCCGCAGGCCTTTCGCATGGCGGCCTTCCAGGTGGTGTCGCTCGCCACCACCACCGGCTACGCATCCACCGACTATGCGCTCTGGCCGGTCTTCGCCCCGGCCTGGCTGGTGTTCCTGGGATGCTTCGTCTCCTGTGCAGGCTCCACTGGCGGCGGCATCAAGATGGTGCGCATGATCATGCTCGTCAAGCAGTCGCGGCGGGAACTGGTGCGCATCATCCATCCGCGCGTGGTCAACCCCGTCACCTTCGGCGGCAACCCGGTGCCGGCGTCGGTGATCCCCAATGTCATGGCCTATATGCTCATCTATGGCGCGAGCTTGGTGGGCCTGACGATGGTCATGCTGCTGACCGGCCTGGACCTGACCACCGGCTTCACGGCGGTGATCGTCACGGTGAACAACATCGGGCCCGGCCTGGGCGGCGTGGGCCCGGCCGCCAACTTCGGCTGGCTGAACGACTTCCAGTTGTGGGTGCTCAGCTTTGCCATGCTGCTCGGCCGGCTCGAACTGATGTCGGTGCTGGTCCTGTTCACCGGGGCATTCTGGCGAAAATAGCCGGATGCGACTGCCCGTCACCGATTCCTCCCGCTTCGATGCGGTCCTGTTCGATTGCGACGGCGTGCTCGTCGACAGCGAGCCCATCACGAACGGCGTGCTGCGCGACATGCTGGAAGAGGCCGGCTGGACGCTCGCGCCCGAGGACTGCATGCGCATCTTCCTCGGCAAGGCGGTGCGCGACGAGCGCGCGCGCATCGAGGCGAACACGGGAAAGCCCCTGAGCGAAGCCTGGCTGGCCGAGTTCCGCGAGCGGCGCAACCAGGGCCTGCTCGCCCGCCTCGTGCCCATCCGCAACGCACCCGAGGCGGTGGCCGCGGTGCATGCGCAGCATCGCGGCCGCATTGCCTGCGCCTCCGGGGCCGACCTGTTCAAGGTGCGGCTGCAGCTTGAGAAAACCGGGCTGATGCGCTGGTTCGAGGGCCGCATCTTCAGCGGCCACGACCTGCCCCGCTCGAAGCCGCATCCGGACGTCTACCTGGCGGCTGCGGCGGCCGTAGGGGCGCCGCCGGCACGCTGCGCGGTGGTCGAGGACACCATCACCGGCGTGACTGCCGGGGTCGCCGCGGGCGCCACGGTGTTCGGCTACAGCCCGCCGGAGGCGGGCCACGATGCGCCGCAGGCGCTGCGTGCCGCGGGCGCCGTCGCAGTCTTCGACGACATGGCGAAGCTGCCTGTGTTGTTGGCGGCACCGGCCGGGGCGCTATCGTGAAGCGAGCGCCGCTGTCGCAGCGCCTGCGCGACTGGGCTCGCACCGTGCGGCGCGACGCCGTGGCGTTGTACTTCGCGCTGCGCCACCCCGAGACGCCGTGGCTGGCCAAGGCCCTGGCCTTCTTCGTGGTCGCCTATGCGCTCAGCCCGATCGACCTCATCCCCGACATCATCCCCGTTCTCGGCTACCTCGACGAGGTGCTCCTGTTGCCGGGCCTGATCTGGCTGGCGGTTCGGCTGGTGCCGGGCATGGTCATGGCGCAATGCCGCACCCGGGCCGACGAGTGGATGCAGCTGACCGGCCGCAAGCCGTCCGTGTGGATCGGCGCGGTGCTGGTGCTCGCGGTCTGGGTGGGACTGGGCGTGGCGTTGTGGTGGTGGCTGCAGCCCGGTCGCCTGGGCTGGTGGGGCTGACGCGGGGCGGGCGCCGCGCGAAAGGTGTGGTGGATTGGTTGACGGCGTCTCAAGCCGTCCCGCTGCGGGCCGGGTGCGCCGACGCGATCGGCGCGTCACAGGCCGGCAGAACGATCTCGAAGCGGCTGCCGCGCCCGGGCCCCTCGCTGTGGGCCGACACCTGTCCGCCGTGCGCCTCGACGATCGAGCGCACGATCGCCAGCCCCAGCCCGAGGCTGCCTGCGCGGCGGCTCACCCCCTGGTGGTGGGCCTGGTAGAAGGGCTCGAACACCCGCTCGAGGGTCTGCGCGCTCATGCCGGTGCCGCGGTCCTGTACCGCCGCGCGCACCTCACCGTCCTGCTGCTCGACCGTGACCGTGATGGGCGCACTTGCACCGTGCCGCACCGCATTCGTCAGCACGTTGGTGAACACCTGGGCCAGGCGGGTGGCGTCACCCTGCGTCCACGCCTGCTCGGTGGCCGGCTGGAAATCCAGTCGGACCGGCTGCGCGGATTCCGCCTGGCGCAGGTCGTCCAGGACCTCGCGTAGGACCTGCACCACGTCGACTTCGCCGCGGCGGATCTCGAGTTTTCCGCGCGTGATGCGGGCGACGTCCAGCAGGTCGTCGACCAGCCGGCGCATGTGGTCGAGCTGCCTGCGCAGGATGGTGCGCTCGCGCTGCGTGCGCGCATCGCTGCGGGCATCGAGCAGCCACAGTGCCGACACCATCGGCGCCAGCGGGTTTCGCAGTTCATGGCCGAGCACCGCCAGGAACTCGTCCTTGGCCCGGCCGGCCGCCTGGGCGGCCTCGAGAGCCGATTGCTGCGCCGTATCCGCCTGCGCCAGCCGGCGATCCGCATCCTTCAGGGCCTTGCCGAGCCTCCGGATTTCCGCGATTTCGCTGTCCAGTGCGGGCACCGACTGGCCGTGGCCGAGCCGGGTCGCGGCATCGCCGGCGGCGGCGATGTCGCTGGCAATGCGCCGGGACAGCCGCAGCGCCAGCACCGCGCAGATGGCCAGGGACCCGGCAACGCCGGCAAAGAAAAGCGCGAGCGTCGGCGTGAAGAAGCCGCCCAGCGGCGTGGTCGGCACCCCCACGGCGACCAGCCAGCCGAATTCGGGCGTGCGGCTGAAACCGGTCACCACGGGCAGGCCTTCCTGGTTGGTGGACTGGCCGTGGCCCTCGGCCAGGCCGCTGGTCGCAAGCCGCTGCAGCGCAGGCGTCGCCTTGCGCAAGGCGAACTCTTCCTGGGAACGCGAGCGGGCGAAGACCTGCAGGTCGCCGTCCAGGATGGCGATGACCCAGCCCTCGGGCACGCGCTGGCGCTGGAGCATGGCGGCCATCCGGTCCGCCGTCAACGACGCGGACAGCACGAAGCGCAACTCGTTGTCCAGGATCACCGGGAATCGGATCGGCACGCCCACTCGGCCGGTGGGGTCGTGGCCGGCCCGGCCCACCACCGGTGCACGCGTCTCCAGCACTTTCTCGACACTGGCGGGATCGACGACCGGGTAGCCGCCGCCTCCCGCGGGAGCGTTGGTGCGCAGCACAGGTTCGCCGCGCGCGTCGAGGACGGCCAGTGCGGACCAGTGCGGCTGGAGCTCGACCGCATCCACCGCACGGTCGCGGAATGCCTGCAGGTCGCCCGCCAGGAGTTCGGAGCTGCGTGAGAGGCTGTCCAGTGCGACCAGCGTGGCGTCAAGCTCGGATTGCACCGCGGTGGCCACGGCGCGCGACAGGTCGAGGGTCGACCGTTCCAGTTCGGCGCGGTGGGCCTGGGCGGCATAGACCAGCGCCAGGGCGGCGAGGATCGCCAGCGGCAGGAGGCTCAGCAAGCTGAGCCAGGTGAGCTGTTGGCGAAGGGAGCGGGGAGGTCGCGAAGCCATGCGGGACCGCCGATCGTACATTCCGAGAGAGAGGCCCGGTGGTTTCCCCCATTCCGACGCCGGTGCGAGGCGTTCTCCTACACGAAGTCGTGGATGAGTTTCCTATCCTTTGCGAACTGAGCTATTGCAGGGGCATCCCTTCCATGAGGTCTTTCGCTCGCATCAGCGATGCCGACTCGCCGCTGGCCACGGCGCCGCCGCGTGCCGGCATGCTCCAGGCGGACGCGCAGGGGCAGGTGTGGCTGTGCGAGGCGGTGATCCGGAGCGGCGAAGTCGCCGATTACTTCCTCGTGCGGCTCAGTCGTCTTGACGGCGCCAGGCCCGTGGGCGAGCCGGTGGTGCTGAGTCCGAAAGAGTACGAGGCTTTTTGCCGCGGTCGCTGCCTCCATCCCGTGCTGATCTGACCTGCTCATCGGGGACAATCGGGGCATGAAGCTCCGCATGGCCCCCAACTCGCTGTTCGCCATCCTCCTGCGCTCATCCTGGTGGATCAGCCTGGCCATCGCGCTGGTCATCGTCGCGGTCTCGTACGCACTGCTTCCCCAGGATCTGCGCATGTTCGGCGCGGCAGGGGCTTTTCCCTTCGTCGTGCTCGCTGCCGTCGCGGCCTGGCGCCAGGCGAAGGCGCCGAGCTCACGGCAGATCGAGTCGACGCTCGCCGCCGTGCGGGCGATGGGCTGGGCGGAGT
>DAIMZU010000056.1:0-9870 GCA_036733845.1 Ramlibacter sp. | reverse complement strand
CCGAGAAGTTCCCGACCTGGGACATCATCCGCAAGTACAACAAGGACTACAAGCTCGTCTTCGTCGGCGACGCCACCATGAGTCCCTACGAAATCCTGCAGCCCGGCGGCAGCGTCGAGTACAACAACGAAGAGCCCGGCGCCGAGTGGCTGCAGCGGCTCACGAACGCCTTCCCCCGGTTCGCCTGGATCAACCCCGAACCCCAGGGCGTGTGGCAGTACCGCCAGAGCATCAGCGTCATCCAGCAGCTCATGGGCGGGCGCATGTACCCGCTGACGCTCAAGGGGCTGGAAGAGGCGATGCGGCTGCTGTCCAAGTAGGCCCGAAGGCTACAATGGCCGCTGCCCGTGCCGCCGTAGTTCAATGGATAGAACGAGCGCCTCCTAAGCGCTAGATGTGGGTTCGATTCCCGCCGGGGGCGCCAGGCCAAGGCCGCAGCCACTCATCGCTGCACTGCCTCCCGCTGCACCGCGCCGGCTTCGGCATCCACCGCCGACTGCACCTCCCGATAGAACGCCTCCCGCGCCGCGGTGGCTTCGCGGTCCATCGCGCCCCCACCCCAGTTGCCGTTCGACGCGATCACCAGCCGCCGCGCGGGGTCGATGAAGATGCCCTGGCCGAAAATGCCGCGCGCGGCAAAGCTGCCATCCGCATAGGTCCACCACTGGTAGCCATAGCCGCGCCCCGGCACGCCGATATCCGTGCGCGAGGTGGTGGCTTCGTCCAGCCAGCCTGGGGGCACGATCGACTGGCCGTTCGCCCGCGCGCCCTCGAGCATGTAGATGCCAAAGCGCGCGAAGTCGCGGGTGGACGCCTGAATGCAGCAGCCGCTGATCTCCTGGCCGGTCCGGCTGAGAATCCAGGTGGCCTGCTGCTCCATGCCCGCGGGCATCCATATCTTTTCCGACATGTACGCCGACAGCGACTTCTTCACCGCTGCGCTCACCACGAGTCCGACGAGGTTGGTCTCGCCCGTGCTGTAGTTCCAGCGGGTGCCCGGCGGTGCGGCGCGCGGCAGCCGGCGCAGGTAGCTCACCAACGCGTCGACGCCCTCTTCCGGCTTGTGATTGTTGAAGCTCGCCACGTCGGAGCGGGGGTCGTCGTAGTCCTCGTTCCAGCGCACGCCGGATGTCATGGTGAGCAGCTGCCGGATGCTCACGTCGTCGTACGCCGAGCCCTTGAGCTGCGGCACGTAATCGCTCACCCGGTCGTCCATGCTCCGGATGTGCCCGTCGCGTACCGCAGCGCCCACGAGCAGCGAGGTCATGGACTTGGCTACCGAGAAGCTGGTCCAGCGACCCTGGGCATCGAAGCCCAGACCGTAGCGCTCCAGCCGGATCCGGCCATCCTGCAGGATGACCAGCGCCGCACTGCGCTGGCCGGCCATGTACGTGTCCACGTCCTGCTGCAGGCGGATCGGCGGGCCGGGCGGCAGCGGCCGGGGCGTGGCCCCCGCCGGGACCTCCCGCGCCCGGGCCAGGAACGGCAGGCGGTCCAGCGCGCGAAAGGCCGCGTCGCGCTGCGGCTGGCTCCAGAACAGCAGGTCCCGGTTGGTGGGCACCGTGGCCAGCAGGCCGCGGGTCTCCTTGTCGAGGCTGAACCAGCCGGCGGTGCCGGCGATGACGAGGACAGCCAGCAGGCCGACGACGATTCGCTTGATCTTCAAGGGCCTCCCTCCGGTGGCAATGGCAATGCCTGCCACGATTGAGCACCATCCTGCGCAGGGACGCAACCGGTGCGGGCGCCTGGCAGCCAGCGGGAAAACCACAGCCGCCCACCTGGACACGACGCGCGCCTGCCGCGCAGCAGCGCTATCGCATGAACAGTGCGCCCACGCCCTCGCCCGCGGGCTGCAGGGGGCCGAGCGGGTTTTCGTAGCGCTCGACGCGCTGTGCATTCGGCTCACCGCCCATGTTGCGGAACAGGACCACGCCGTCGGCACGCACGACCACCATGGCTTCGAAGGTCCAGCCCTGGACCTGCGTGATGCGGCGGACGTTGAAGAAGTCCGCCATGAAGCTGCCCTCGCGCTGGCGGCTCTCGCGGCGGAAGCGGAACAGGTAGCCCTGGCAGCCCGCACCCGCCTGGATGCACGCGCGCACGCCCGCGTCGAGCTGTTCCAGGGGCACTCCGCCATAGGGTGCGAGCCGGCCCACGATGTCCGGGTAGGGAATCACCGTCACGTTGGCGCCCTGGTCGGGGTCGAAACCAAGGCCGGCCAGGTCCGCGCGCCTCGTGCCGAACGGAATGATCCGCTCGGCCGATTCCTGCGCCTGGGCATAGGACTGGAACGCGGCAGGGGTGCTGGCGCTGGCGCGGGGGAGCATGTTGGCGCATCCGCCCAGCGCCGCGGCCAGCGGCAGGAGGACACACAGGAACGAACGGTTGAGCTGAGCCATGGAGGGACTTTGCGTGAGCCGCATGGCCTCGACTTGAGAAATATCAAGGAAAGCGCCGGGGAACGGCACGGATGAGGGTTTCGTCATCGATTATCTATTGACGATGAATATATCCGGAGACATATTAAGCGCATCGATCCACAGGAGCCTCCCATGCAAGCGCTTCCCCACCGCTATGTCGTCCAGTCCGCCGGCAGGCCGTCCGGCGCCGTCACTGTCACGCCCGAAGGCGTCACGCCCCTGGCCACCGACGCGCCGCCGGAGTTCGGTGGCCCCGAGGGCCAATGGTCGCCGGAGTCCCTGCTGGTGGCGTCCGTCGCCGATTGCTACATCCTGTCGTTCCGCGCGGTGGCACGCGCCTCGCGGCTGCCCTGGGAGACGCTGTCGGTCAGCGCCGAAGGCGTGCTCGACCGGGTCGATGGCGTGACGCGCTTTACCCACTTCACCGTGTTCGCCACGCTCCTGGTCGCCGACAGCAGCCAGGAGAGCCTGGCGCGCACGGTGATGGACAAGGCCAAGCGGGCCTGCCTGGTCACCAATTCGCTCCTCGCGCCTTGCGAACTGAAGGCGTCGGTCAGCTCCCTCGCGGCCGCTTGAAGCGCCCGCGCCACCCCTGAAGGACACCCCCATGAACACCAAGCTCCCGGAACCTGCCCATGTGCCCGCGCTGCCGGACGCGTCGCGCCGTCGCTGGCTGCAGATCGCGGCAGCCACGCCCGTCATGGCCTCGGCCTCCACGGCCTCGCGGGCCCAGCCCCTGAAGACGAACGCCCGCATCGTCATCGCCGGCAGCGGACTGGGCGGCCTCGCGGTCGCCTACCGCCTGTCCAAGCTGCTCGACGGTGCGCGCATCACCATCGTGGACCGCAAGGAGGAACACAACTACCAGCCCGGCTACACCCTTGTCGCCACAGGCATCTGGCCGATGGAACAGGTGCGCGCCCGCAACGCCAGCCTGCAACCGGCCGGGGTGGAATGGGTGCGCGACATGGCCGCAGGATTCGACCCCGTCGCGCAGGTGGTCACGACCACGGGCGGCCAGCGCGTGCCCTATGACTTCCTGGTCGTCGCCACCGGCGTGCACCTGGACTACGTGCAGATCGAAGGCATGGACACCGGCCTGATCGGACGCAACGGGCTGGGCAGCGTCTACGCCGGCCCGCAGGCGGCGCAGGCCACCTGGTCGGCGATGCAGGCCTTCGCGCAGCGCGGCGGGGAGGCCCTGATGACGCTGCCCGCCACGCCGCTTAAGTGCGCGGGCGCGCCGCTGAAGATGACCTTCATGCTGCGCGACCGACTGCGGCAGGCTGGCACCGTCGCGCAGTCCAAGGTCCGCTTCATGTCGGCCCTGGGCAATGTCTTCGGCGTCAAGGCGGTCAACGACAACGTCCTGGAGCGCTGGCGCGAGCTCGGCATCGCCGTGGAGTACACGCACAAGCTGGTGGCGGTGGACCCCGGGTCGCGGCGCGCGACCTTCGCCACGCCCGAAGGCGAGCGGGTGCAGCTGCCCTACGACTTCCTGCACGTGGTGCCGCCGATGCGCGCACCCGACGCGGTCAAGAACAGTGAACTGGCCTGGAAGGAAGGGCCCTTCGCCGCCGGCGGCTGGCTCGAGGTGGACCGCTCCACGCTCCAGCATCGCCGCTTTCCCAATGTGTTCGGCATCGGCGACATCAACGGAACGCCGCGGGGCAAGACGGCGGCCACCGTCAAGAAGAGCGCGCCGGTCGTGGCGCACAACCTCGCCAGGGTGGTCGCCGGCCAAGCGCCCGACATGGACTTCGACGGCTACACCTCCTGTCCGCTCATCACGCGTGAGGGATCGGCCATGCTGATCGAATTCGACTACGAAGGCCGCCTCACGCCCTCCCTGCCTGGCATCGAGCCGCTGCAGGACAGCTACCTGGCGTGGCTGATGAAGTACGCCATGCTCAAGCCGGCCTACATGGCCGTGCTCAAGGGCCGCGTCTGAACCGCAAAGGAGAACCGACATGTACGAAATCTGGCTCGCCCTGAACATCGCCTGGGAAATCGCGGCGGGGCACGCGGTGCTGCTGGCACTGGCCGCGGTCGCGGTGCTCGCCCCCTGGGTCCTCGCGCTGCGTGCGCCGGGCGCACGGTGGCGTGCCACCTGGCCACGGGCGCTTGTGGCCGGCGCGATCGCGGCTGTTCTTGCGGCCCTGCTCTGGCCCGCCGCGACGAGCTCGTCGCTGCGGGAGGTCGCCTACTGGGTGGACGCCGTGTCCCTGGCCGGGCTGGCGCTGCTGGCGGGAGCGATAGTGGCCGCAGCCGCCTGGCCCTTGTCCGCCTGGCTGCGTCGCGACCGGGGCGCCGTGCCCCGCCCGCTAGCGCCTGGCGCGCGCGTCCAGGAGCGCTGAGTTCAAGCGCCAGCCAGTGCCTCCATCGCAAGCTCGTAGGAGCGCAGCCGCGAGCCGTGGTCGAAGATCTGTGAGGTGACCATCAGCTCGTCCGCGCCGGTCCGGTCGATGAACGCCCGCATCGCGGCGCGGACCGTCGGCATCGAGCCGATGGCGGTACAGGACAGCACTTCGTCGAGCATGGCGCGGGGCCCGGGAGGCAGCGACTCGAGGTAGCCCGGACGCGGCGGCGGGAGCCTGGACGGGCGGCCGGAGCGCAGGTTGACGAAGGCCTGCTGCATCGAGGTGGCCAGGTCGGCCGCCTCCGCATCCGTAGGCGCCGCGAACACGTTGAAGCCGAGCATGACGTGCGGGCGGGCGGCCTGCGGCGAGGGCCGGAAGGTGGATCGGTAGATGTCGATCGCCTGCATCATCATGGCGGGCGCGAAGTGCGACGCGAAGGCAAAGGGCAGCCCCAGCATGGCCGCCAGCTGCGCGCCGAACAGGCTGGAGCCGAGGATCCACACCGGCACCTTCGCGCCCTGCCCGGGAACGGCCCGCACCGCCTGGCGCGGCGCGTCGGACAGGTAGTCCATCAGCTCCACCACGTCTCGCGGGAACGCATCCGGATCCGACGCCAGGTCACGCCGCAAGGCGCGTGCAGTGGCCTGGTCGGACCCGGGTGCCCGGCCCAGCCCGAGGTCGATGCGCCCAGGGTGCAGCGCCTCGAGCGTGCCGAACTGCTCGGCAATGACCAGCGGGGAGTGGTTGGGAAGCATGATGCCGCCCGCACCCACGCGGATGGTGCGCGTGCCGGCGGCCACGTGCGCCATCAGCACCGCCGTCGCGGCGCTCGCGATGCCGGGCATGCCGTGGTGCTCGGCCAGCCAGTAGCGCCGGTAGCCCAGCCGCTCGGCATGCTGCGCGAGCGCGAGCGAATTGCGGAATGACTGCGCCACATCGCTGCCTTCGGCGATGGGGGAGAGATCGAGAACGGACAGGACGGTGCTCATGGGTGGACTGGGAGTGGACGCCCCCAGCGTACCGCGGATGCGGCCGGTCCGCTGTGCGCCTGCGCCGGACGGCGGGATCAGGACAGGGGCTGGCCCGCCTCCGGACCGCCTCAGTCGTCGCCCAGCTGCAGCCTGCTCGGCTGCCGCTTCTCGATCGACCACTTCAGCAGCGCCGCGCTCCGATACACGCCATGCGCGAACTTGCCATAGGGCATGGTGAGAAAGAACGCCATGACGGCCCCGAGGTGCACCGACAGCAGCAGCGGCATCGCCGGCGTGCCGCGCACCGCCATCAGCGCGAGCCCGGTGAAGCCAGTCAGGCACAGCAGCCCGATGAAAGCCAGGTCCATCGGCTTCTGCTCGATCGCCCCATGGGCGGGGTGCCGCCGCAGGTGGAGGCGGAACAGCCCGGCGGTGCCTGCCACCAGCGCGATGCCTCCGATCGTTCCCAGGAGCTTGGGCAGCGTCGTGAAGCCATAGGGCGCGACCCAGCCGAAGGCGTAGTGGTAGACCGTTCCCACCACGGTCGCGGCGAAACAAAGCATGAAGCCGTAGAAGGTCAGGTGATGGAAGCGCCTGCGCGACAGGGTGAACCGGTCGTCCTCGTTGTTGCAGCCCTCGCCATGCCCTCCGTCGAGGTATTTCAGGCGCAGCGCATCCTTCGTGGCCTCGGCGGCGGCCGGGGATGTCACCGCCCCGGGCTGCTGCCCTGTCCAGAAGCGACGCACCCCCATGCCGAGGGCCAGCAGCGCGAACAGGAAGACCGGCGCGAACATCGCGACCATCAGTCCATGGGGAAACACTTCGTAGAAGCCTGCTTCACCGGCGGTGCGCCAGAGCCCTCCCTGGGAAACCGCACCCAGCGCCAGGAACAGCGCGAGACCGGCGGCGAGTGCCAGGCCCAGCACCAGCCCGTTGCGCTGGTAGAGGGCGCCCAGCATGGGCGGCCACGCATGGTCGGCATAGGTCTGGCCGCGCACCCGGGCCATGGCCTGCGGCACGTTGACCGCGAACTCGTGCGGCGGCGCGTACTGGCAGGCGTGAAGGCACGCCCCACAGTTGTGGCACAGGTTCGCCAGGAAGTGGGCGTCGGCGCCTCCGAATTCGAGCCGGCGCGTCATGGCGGGAAAGACTGCGCAGAAGCCTTCGCAATAGCGGCAGGCATTGCAGATCTGCATCTGCCGGGCCACCTCGTCTTCGGCGCCGGTCGCGGCGCGGATGGGGATCACGCGTCGTGGAACTGCCTCTGCGTTGGGGTGTTCAGGCCGGTACACGGTCGGTCTCCTGACGGAATGCGATGGCCTGCGCGGCGACGGCTGCCTCAACGCCGGCGATCCGGCCGAAGGCGGTGCCGATGGACATGCCCACGCCGGCGGTGTAGCCCTTGCCCAGCACGTTGCCGGCCATCATCTCGCCGGCCACGAACAGGTTGGGGCTGGGCCGACCGGCGAAGTGCACACGGGCACGCCGATCCACTTTCAGTCCGAGGTAGGTAAAGGTGACGCCGGGGCGCACCGCATAGCCGTAGAAAGGCGGCGTGTCGATGGGGCGCGCCCAGTGCGTCTTTGCCGGGGCAAGCCCCACCGTGTGGCAATCGTCGAGCCGGGTGTGATCGAAGGTTCCGACGCGGCAGGCCGCATTGAACTCATCGAGCGTGCGCATGAAAGCCTCCGGCGGCAGCCCGAGCTTGCAAGCGAGTTCAGGCAGCGAGTCCGCCTGGACTCCGGTGAACACGGGCGGCATGAAGCGTCCCACTGCCTTGGCATCGATCACCGACCACGCGATCTGCCCGGGCTGGTGCGCCACCAGCCTGCCCCAGATGGCGTAGCGCTTCGGCCAGAAGTCCTCGCCCTCGTCGTAGAAGCGCTGGCCTTCGCGGTTCACCACGACGCCCAGCGACACGCAATCGATGCGTGTGCAGATGCCGCCATCGAACAGTGGGGCGCGCGCATCGATGGCCACCATGTGCGCCTGCGTGGGGTCGCCGACCGTGTCGGCGCCCGCATCGATCATGTGTCGCAGGATGGTGCCGGTATTGAACCGGGTCCCGCGGATCAGGAAGTTTTCGGCCGGCCACTCGCCGCGTTCGTTCTGGCCCCAGGCTTCGCGCATCCACTCGAGGTTGGACTCGAAACCGCCGGCGGCCAGTATGCAGGTGCGCGCGGTGAAACGCTCGCTGCCGCTCCAGGCGGCCTGGAACACGCCGTCGCGGTGATCGATGCGGTCCACCGGCGTGTCGTATCGCACCTGCACGCCGAGCTTGCCGGCGCTGCGGTAGTAGGCGTTGACCAGTGCCTTGCCACCTCCCATGAAGAAGGCATTCGTGCGGGCCGTGTGCAATGCACCGGAGAGCGAGGGCTGGAAGTGCACCCCGTGGCTGCGCATCCAGTCACGGCATGTCGCCGAGGCCCGGATCACCAGGCGGGCGAGTTCCTCATCGGTCTGGCCTCCGGTGACCTTGAGCAGGTCCTGCCAGAACTCCTCTTCGGGGTAGGCATCCACCAGCACGTCCTGCGGGGCATCGTGCATGCAGCGCAGGTTGCGCGTGTGCTGGGAATTGCCCCCGCGCCATTCGCGAGGGGAGGATTCGAGCAGCAGGACGCTGGCGCCGGCCTCCCGGGCCATGAGGGCGGCGCACAAGGCGGCGTTGCCGCCGCCGATCACCAGGACATCAAGCACGTCAAATTGTTCTCAGGTGGCGGGGCCGTGCAGCGCCGGGTCCCGGGATGGAAGGTCTCCCACTCTACGCGCGTGCTCGCAGCCGCGCCAGAGCCCGCTCCTCAAGGCCTTTTCACGATTCGTGAAGGGTCGCTCCGGGCCAGGCGCCGTCCCGCACCAGGCGCTGCGCGGTATCGCGCAGCACCAGGCGGGCGGCCAGTGCCGCAGGAGACAGCTCGGACTCGGACAGGCTGACCAGGTAGTTGGGCCGCCGCGCATGCGCATCGGCCACCTCGGCGATCGCCAGCTGCTCGCGCGGCAGGCGCGCCGTCGCCGCGCCCGGCTGCAAGGTGGCTCCAAGGCCCGCCATCACCGCGTCCATCAGCATGGCGAGCCCGTCGATCTCGGCCACCAGCGTGGGGACGCAACGCGCCCGCTGGAAGGCGGCGTCGACGATGGATCGCAGGTTGTGCGGCCCGCTCGGCAGGAGCAGCGGAAGGTGGGCGGTCTGCGCGAGCCGCACCCGCGCCGCGCGGGGCATCCCGGGAAGCGACCGTGCACCGATCAGGAAAAGCCGCTCCGTCAGCAGCGGCGTGACATGCCACGCCGTGCCCACGTCAGGGCGGAATGCGACGGCCAGGTCCAGCTGCCGCGCGTGCAGCATGCGCACGAGATCGCCGGTGAGGCTTTCTATCAGGTGCAGGCGCACATCGGGATAGCGCTCGCGCATGGCCTGCAGGAACGCCACGCCCAGCACGCCGGCGGTGGTCGGCGCCAGCCCGACGTTCACATGGCCGGACAGCCTCGCCTGCTGCGCGGCCAGGCGCGCGTCCTCCACGTGCCGCAGTGCCAGCTGCGCCTGCCGCCAGAATGCCAGCCCCGCCTCGGTTGGCTGCACACCGGTGGAGGTGCGCGTGAGCAGTCGCGTGGACAGCTCACCCTCCAGCCGTGCCACCTGCTGGCTCAGAGCCGAAGTGACGACGCCCAGCGAAGCGGCGGCCTGGCTGAAGCTCCCGAGTTCGACGACCCGGACGAAGTAACGCAACTGGCGAAGTTCCATGGACGAGGGCGGGGAGAAGCCTCATTTTCGCCGATGCGGCGGGCAGGCATCACGTTTCATGAAACCCTGGCACCAGGGCGCACCACGCGGACCCGGAGCATGCGCCCTCTGTTGGGGGGCAGCGGGTTGGGTGCTGGCCGTCCGCGGCGAGGGACTCCTACTCGACGGAGATCCTTGCCGCCTTCACCACCTTCTCCCAGCGCGGGATCTCGCTGGCGATCAGCTGCCCGAACACCTGGGGCGTCGCCGGCGTGGCCTCCGCGCCTTCCGCAGCGAGTCGGCTGCGCACCTCATCGGAGCCCAGCGACGCATTGATGTGGCGATTGAGCAGCGCGACGATGTCCGCGGGCACGCCCGCGGGCGCGACCAGGCCGTACCACTGG
>DAIMZU010000055.1:0-9889 GCA_036733845.1 Ramlibacter sp. | reverse complement strand
CTCGCGGAAGGTCGGAATGTCGGGCGCGGCCGGCGAGCGCTGCTCACTGGTGACAGCCAGGATCTTGATCTTGCCGCCCCGGTACATCGGCAGCGAGGTGCCGATGCCGTCGAAGTAGAAATCGAGCCGGCCGCCGACCAGGTCGCCCATCACGAGCGCCGTCCCGCGGTAGGCGATGTCCACCGCCGAAATGCCCGCCGATTGCTCGAACAACTTGCTGACCAGGTGCGAGGGGCCGCCCTTGCCCAGCGTGCCGTAGCTGAACTTGCCGGGGTTGTCCCGGCCGGCGCGGATCAAGTCCGCGAGCGAATTGACGCGGTCACCCGGCGGCGCCGACAGGACGAATGGCGCGCGTGCAAGGGTGGACACCGGTGCCAGATCCTCGAATTTGTACGGCACCTTCTTGTAGAGCACCGGATTCATCCAGACCGAGGGTGTGCCGACGAGCAAGGTGTAGCCATCGGCAGGCGACTTGGCCACGTATTCCGCGCCCACCATGGTGCCGGCGCCGGTCCGGTTCTCCACCAGCACCGGCTGGCCGAGGGACGCACTGAGCTTCTGGCCGAACATGCGTGCCAGGATGTCGGTGGTTCCGCCCGGGGCGAAGGGCACGACCAGCCGGATCGGCTTGTCGGGGTATGGGGCCTGTGCGTGCACCGCGGGCGCCGAGGCCCACGCGACAGCAAGGCCCGCGACCAAGGTTCGGATCAAGGATTTCATGCGCGTCTCCAGTGGAGTGGGTCGTGGGTGGTCCGTGCTTGCGCCCCTCAGGTCGCCCCGAAGCGATCCCTGTGCAATCGGGCGAATTCCGTCCAGCGCACGCCGGGGCGCCCGGTCACTGCGCGAACCGTGTCGTAGGTACCCGCAGCCGATGCGGCTTGTCCGCGAGCAGTGGCCAGCGTGCCCTGGGCCAGGCTGGCGGCGTAGGTGGGTTCCATTCCCGCCTTCAGCAAGGTCGGCAGAAAGCTTTCCGGGTCCCGAGGCTGCGCCTCGTAAGGCAGGCCGGTGACCTCGCGGATCACCCCGGCCACCTGCTCCATGGTCATGGCGTCCTCGGCCAGCGGGTAAACCTTGCCGGCATGGGCGGGAGGGTCCAGCAGCGCAGCGGCAGCAACGCGGGCGATGTCGTCGGCGTCGATCCAGGCGATGAGGCCATCGGCGCTGAAATGCGGCAGCTTGAATGCGCGCGGCCGCACCGAGGACAGCACGTTCTGCATGAAGGCGCGTGGCCGCAGGTGCGTGAACTGGAAACCCTGCCGCTCGATATAAGTCTCGACATAGTCGTGCCACACGAAGTGCGCCAGGTAGGTTCCCGGCGGCGCCAGCGCGCCCAGGTGCACGACCTGCCGGACGCCGGCGGCACGGGCGGCATCGAGCACGACCTTGCTGTGCACCAGCATGTCCACGGTGTAGCCGGTGCACAGGAACAGGCGGTCGACGCCCGCCATGGCTGCGGCCACGCCGCTGCCGGCGGCGTAGTCGAGTTCCACCGGCTCGATCCCCTCCTGCTCGAAGCGGGTGCGATGCTGCTGCGATCGCGACGCAGCCCGCAGCCGCAGGCGGCCCGCCCGCTGGTGCGGCAGCAGTTCACGCAGCACGGCGGCACCCACGCTGCCGGAAGCACCGGTGACAAGGACCCGCGGGCCGTCAGACGACACCGTCGTCCTCCAGTGCGTCGATGGCTGCCTCATCGAGGTTCAGTTTCTCGGCCAGGACGGCGCGGGTATCGGCCCCGAGGGCGGGACTCGGACGGTACGGCACGGGCGGCCCACCGTCAAAGCGCAGGGGGCTGGATGGCACCACGATGCTGCCGTACTCGGGATGGTCGATGCGGTGCAGCGAACCGCGTGCATGCAGGTGGGGATCGTTCACGACCTCCTGCAGCGTCCGCACCGGGGCACAGGGCACCCGCCGGGCAATCAGCCGCTCGAAAAGATCGGCCTTGGTCTGGTGGACCGTGATCTCGCCGAGGGCGGCATCCAGCGCGTCCATGTGCGTGCATCGATCGCGCACGGTGGCGAAGCGGGGGTCGGCTGCGAGCGGTTCGCAATCAAGCGCGATGACGAGGTTGCGCCAGTGCGTCTCGTTGTTGGTGATGATCGCGATGTAGCCATCCGAACTGGGATAGACGTTGTACGGGCTCAGGGACATGCCGGTGTGGCGATTGCCCGTCCTGGGTGCGGCGCCGCCGCCCGATCCGTAGTACAGGCCCAGGCTCGAGGCCAGCGTCGGATAGACCGACTCCATCATGGACACCTCGATCAGGCGGCCCTCCCCCGTGCGCTCGCGTGCGAACAGCGCAGCGGAAACAGCGCCGAACAGGTGCACTCCGGCGATGAAGTCACACAGCGCGGGACCCGACTTCACCGGCGGGCGGTCCGGATAGCCGGTGGTGTCGATCACGCCAGCCATCGCCTGCACCGTCAGGTCCATGGCCGGGAAGTCGCGGTAGGGCCCCGACAGGCCGAAGCCCGTGCCGGATGCGTAGATCAGCCGGGGATTGGCCTCTCGAAGTGCCTCGGCGCCCACGCCCAGGCGCTCCATGACGCCCGGTGCGAAGTTCTCGATCACCACATCGGCCTTGCGGACCAGCTCGAACAGCAGTTCGCGCCCACGCCCGGTCTTGAGGTCCAGTGTCATCGCCCGCTTGTTGGCATTGAGCATGGCAAAAGGCATCGCGGCCCCGCTCACGCCCTGCCGCTTGCGCAGGTGTTCGCCGCCGGGCGGCTCGATCTTGATCACGTCGGCGCCGGCCTGCGCCAGCAGGAAGGTCGCATACGGACCGTTGTAGATCTGGGTGAGATCCAGGACGGTGACACCGTCCATAGGCTGACTCATGAAAAGTCTCCGCGGATCGGGTCCGCCATGTTCAGGACGGTTTATGGTACCCGTTCCATCCTACGGGCCGCAACCTAAATCTGCGGGCCACCCGACAGCATCCGGACCAGAGGTCGCCGGCGCTCGACAGCGCTAGTTCCATAATTATCGCTATTCCTCCGAAAACGGAACTACTTTTGACACCTGGGGGCTGGCGCGCTACGATGACCGGCCATCCGACCAACCCCCGCTTCATCCCTATCCATCCACGGAACCTCGAGAACAGGCCCCATGAACTACGACAGCTACAAGCACATCAAGGTGGAACGTGACAGCAGCATCGCCACCCTCACCTTGAACGAGCCGGACAACCGCAACGCGATCCACGCGCAGATGCACGCGGAGCTGGAGCAGGTCTGGCTCGACCTCGCGCAGGACGAGCAGGTCAATGTGATCGTGCTGACGGGTGCCGGCCGATTCTTCTCCGCCGGCGGGGACATCAAGCGGATGGCGGCGCGTTTCGGCACGGAAGAAGGCTGGCGCTACTCGCTGGAGGTTCCCGCCGCCACGCGGCGGATGTTCCAGAACATCCTGGAGGTGCCGCAGCCGATCATCGTGGCGATCAACGGCGATGCGGTCGGATTGGGGGCCACGCTGGCGCTGTTCTGCGACGTGAGCGTCATCTCCAATACGGCCAAGTTCGGCGACACCCACGTGAAGGTAGGCCTCGTGGCGGGGGATGGCGGCGCCGTGGTGTGGCCGCTGCTGGTGGGTCCGTCCCGTGCCAAGGAGTTCCTGATGCGAGGCCGCCTCGTCAATGGCGAGGAAGCCTTCGCCCTGGGCCTGGTCAATCACTGCGCGCCGGTCGACGAAGTGCAGTCCAAGGCGCGAGCACTGGCCGACGAGTTGGCCGGCCTGCCACCGCTGGCGGTGCGGTGGTCCAAGCTGGCCGTGAACAAATGGCTCAAGCACCAGCTGAACCTCATCCTGGACGCATCGGTCGCCTACGAAATGCTCTCGATGAATTCAAAGGACCACCACGAGGCGGCCATGGCCTTCATCGAGAAACGCGCCCCCAAGTTCAAGGGCATCTGAACCAGCCGATGACCGGCCTGCCCCGCTCCACGCCACCGGCGGACTGGAACGACGTTCCCGAGGCTGACTTTCGCGCGAGAGTCGGGGCGCTGGTCGAATGCGAATGCCCGGCATCGCTGCGGCACCTGCGACGCCGGCCGCGCTGGGTCGAGGTGAGCGGCTGGTACCGCAGGTTGGCCGCGCACGGCTGGCTGGCGCCCGGCTGGCCACGCGAGCACGGTGGCATGGGGCTCAGGCCTGCCCGGCACCTGATCTACATCGAGGAGATGGAGCGGTGCGGCGCGCCCTGGATGCCGGACTCCGGCGTACGCAACCTGGGCCCCGTCCTGATCCGGCACGGCACCGCGCAGCAGAAGGCCGCCTGGCTGCCTCACATCCTCCGCGGCGATCATGTGTGGTGCCAGGGCTACTCCGAGCCATCGGCCGGATCCGACCTGGCGAGCCTGCGCACCCGGGCGACGCTCGTCGCCAACGAACTGCTGATCCACGGCCACAAGACCTGGACGACCTCCGCGCACGATGCCACCCACATGTTCGCCCTCGTGCGGACCGATCCACATTCGACACGCCAGGCAGGCATCAGCTTCGTGCTTCTGGACATGCGGCAGCCGGGCGTTCATGTGCGGCCCATCCGCAACATCGCGGGCGAAGAGGAGTTCTGCGAGGTCTACCTCGACGGCGTGCGCGCCCCCCTCGACCACGTGGTGGGAGCGCTGCACCAGGGCTGGTCCGTCGCCAGTTCGCTCCTGGGGTTCGAGCGGGTCTGGGCCGGCTCCCCCCGCAAGGCACTGGCCGCGCTGTGGCAGATTCAGGCGCTCGCGCAGGGCAGCGGCCAATGGGCTGAACCCCACCTGCAGGACAAGCTGGCCCGCGTGACACTGGACGTCCAGGACCTGCAGTCCCTCTACCAGTCTTTCGCGGCGTCGCTGCGTCGCGGCGACCTCGGGCCGGAGGTCTCGGCGCTGAAGATCTGGGCCACCGAGACGGCGCAGCAGGTCAGCGAACTCCTGGTGGAGACCGCCGGCGAACTCGGCGGGCTGCGGGCGCCGGACGACTCCCCGGGAGAACTCGACGTCCTGGGCCCCTTCTTCAACACGCGCACGCCGACGCTTTTCAGCGGCAGCAACCAGATCCAGCGCAACATCCTGGCAAAGCAAATCCTCAACCTCACGGCAGGACGATCATGATATTTCCCAAGCCCAAGCAGGACTGGAACGCCATGGGCGACGATCAGTTCCGCGAAATGGCCGCGGCCTTCTTCGAGAACAACGTTCCACGCGAGCTGCGCTTTCTCAACAGGCGGCCCGCCTGGTCCGAGGTGGAGGGCTGGTACCACACGCTCTTGCGAGAGGGCTGGCTGTGTCCGGGCTGGCCGGTGGAGTACGGCGGCATGGGGCTGTCCCCGGCCAAATACCTGATCTACGTCGAGGAACTGGAGCGTTGCGGTTCGCCGCGCGTGATGGACCAGGGCATCATGAATCTCGGGCCGGTCCTCATCGCGCGAGGGACGCAGGCGCAGCGCGAGAAGTATCTCCCTCGGATCCTGTCGGGCGAGCACCTGTGGTGCCAGGGCTACTCGGAACCCAACGCAGGCTCCGATCTCGCCAGCCTGCGCACCGAAGCCCGCATCGAAGACGGCCGCTTCGTCATCAACGGCCACAAGATCTGGACCAGCATGGCATTCCAGGCCAACCACCTGTTCGCGCTGGTTCGCACCGACAAGACCGTGAAGAAGCAGGCAGGCATCAGCTTCATCATGATCGACATGAACCAGCCGGGCGTGACGGTGCGGCCCATACGCAACATCGCCGGCCAGGACGAGTTGTGCGAGGTGTTCCTGGACAACGTGCACGCGCCGCTGGACGACCTCGTGGGGGAACTCAACGACGGTTGGCAGGTCGCCAAGGCCTTGCTGGGGTTCGAGCGCGTCTGGTCGGGGTCTCCCAGGCAGTCGCTGCTGGCCTTGCACCGGCTGGCGAAGGTGGCCCGCATGACGGGACAACTGGACGACCCCGTTTTCGCCGAGCGCCTCACGCAGGTCACCTTCGACGTGCTGGATGGTGCATCCGCCTACGAGCGCCTCGCCCAGATCATGCGCACCGGGGGCAACTTCGGTCCCGAAGCGTCCGTCCTCAAGGTGTGGTTCACCGAGACCTGCCAGCGGGTGACCGAATTGCTGGTCGAAGCCGCGCAGGACGCCGGCGCGCACCTCGAAGACGTCGACTTTGGCGGCGAGGAACCCGTGAACGTGCTGCATCCCTTCCTCGACTGCCGGGCCTTCACCATCTATGGCGGCTCCAACCAGGTTCAACGCAACATCCTGGCCAAGACCGTGCTGGAACTGCCCACTTGAACCGCAACACCGCCGATGCGCCTCCAGACATGATCACCTCCTCCACCCCTGACTCGAATGCGGCCCCAGCGGCCGCGCCCGCGGCCAGCGCCCAGGCCGAACAGACCGAGATGCTGCGCAACAGCGCCGCCGACTTCGTCGCGGGCAGCACCGACCACAAGCGCCTGCGCGCCCAGCGTGGCACGCTTCCCGGCTATGACGCAGCGGTGTTCCGGCAGATGGCCGAACTTGGCTGGTTCGCCATCCTGGTGCCCGAGGCCTACGGGGGCCTGGGACTCGGACTGGCCGAGATGGGCGTCGTCCTGCAGGAACTCGGCAAGGAACTTCTGGCCGAGCCGCTCGCCGCCACCGTGGTGCTCGCGGGCCGGACCATCGAGTACAGCGACAACGAACCGCTGCGGCGCGAGCTGCTGGGGCGGCTCGCCGAAGGCAGGCTGCGTCCCGCGCTGGCCTGGCAGGAACAGGAAGGCGGCATCGATCCGGTCCCGCGGCACACGCGCGTGCAGGCCGCAGCGCCAGGCACCACCCTCCACGGGCGCAAGCGGTTTGTCGCAGGCGCCGGAGAGGCCGACGGTTACGTGGTGAGCGCACGGTCCGGCGACGACGTGGGGCTGTACTGGGTTCCTGCGGACAGTGCAGGCCTGAAGGCCTCGCACGAGTGGCGAGCCGATGGCAGCCCCTCGACGGTACTCGAGCTTGATGCCGTCGTGGTGCAACCGCAGCACGTTTTGTGCGCACCGGGTCCTGCAGCCGCAAGCGCCCTGCGCCGCGCGATGGAAGAGACCGCCGTGATGGCCAGTGCCGAGATGCTGGGCGTCATCGAGGCGACGCTGCGAATGACGCTGGACTACATGCGAAACCGCGTGCAGTTCGGCAAGCCGATCGGTAGCTTCCAGGCGCTGCAGCACAAGGCCGTGGACCTGTACATCCAGCAGGAGCTGGTACGTGCGGTGCTGGCCGATGCCGTCCAGACCATCACCGCCGCAACGAACCCCGAGGAAAGCAGCCGTATCGCCAGCCGCTGCAAGAGCCGCGCGAGCGAAGCCGGCCTGCGCGTGACGCGGGAGGCCATCCAGCTGCACGGCGCCATCGGGTTCACCGACGAATACGACCTGGGCTTGTACGTCAAGCGCGCCCTGGTGCTGTCAGCGTGGCTGGGCAATGCAGCGGTCCACCGGCGGCGATTCGCCGCGCTGAACGCGCAAGCCTGGCTCGACTGAAGCGGGGCCTGTCCGCCTCACCGGCCCAGGAACCGGGCAGGGCGTTTCTCCATGAAGGCCTTGCGCCCTTCGACGTGGTCGTGCGTCTCCTTGAGTTGCGGCTGGATCAGGAGCTCGGTGTCCAGGAACTGGTCGAGGCTGGGCGACACACTGGCATCGAACATGCGCTTGGCCATGGCCAGTGCAAAAGTCGGCGCCGCCGCCAGTTCGGCCGCCCAGCGCTGTGCCTCGCTGGCGAGCGTCTCGTCGGGGACCACGCGGTTGACCAGGCCGAACTGCAATGCCTCGCGCGCCTCCATGATGCGGGCCGAATAGACCAGTTCCTTGGCCCGCAGCTCCCCGAGCTTTCGCATCAGGAAGTACACCGCGCCGCCGTCCGGCGCGAGGCCGATCCTGCTGAAGATCTGCGCAAACTTCGCGGACTCGGACGCGAGGGTCAGGTCACAGGCGAGCGCAAGACTCCAGCCCAGGCCCACCGCGTGTCCCCTCACCGCAGCGAGGACCGGCTTTTCCAGCCGATGCAAGGTGCGGATCAATTCATGCGCGTGGGACATCCGTTCCCGGCTGGCCTTCAGGCCATCGGCGCGCATGCCATCCACGTCGGCGCCGGAGCAGAACGAATTGCCGCCTCCCGTGAGAACGACCGCCCGCACGGCAGGGTCGGCTGCGACGTCCTGCAGCGTCTTGTGCAGCGATTGGCGCAGTTCGAACGTGAGGGCATTGCGCCGCTCGGGAATGTTCATCGTGATCGTGGCCACTGCTTCGGCAACATGCAGGTCGATGGACATGGGACTCTTTCGTTTGGAGGACGGATCGTCCATAATGGAACGGATTTCATTATCTACTACGCTCTACGCACACCGCAAGGACACCGCACATGCAGCAGCTTCAGGGAAAGGTGGCGCTGGTCACTGGCGCCGGCTCGGGAATCGGCCGGGCCGACGCGATGGTGATGGCCGCGCGGGGCGCGACACTCATCGTCAACGACCGGGACGCCGCGGGCACCCAGGAGACCGTTGATCTCATCCAGAAGGCCGGCGGGCGGGCTTTCGCCTGCGTGGCCGATATCTCGGTGTCGGCGCAGGTCACGCCGGCCATCGCACACGCCGTCCAGCAGGCGGGCGAGGTGGACATTCTCGTGAACAACGCCGGCATCGCGAGCCAGCGGCTGGCTTTCGAGGACATCGACGAGGCCACCCTCGACCGCATGTTCGCGGTCAACATTAAGGGGGCGATGTTCTGCACGCAGGCGGTGCTGCCCGGCATGAAGGCGCGACGACGCGGCAAGATCATCAACACCTCGTCCATCATGGGATTGACGGCCCAAAAGCGCGGATCGCATTACGCCGCGGCGAAGGCCGCCGTCATCGGACTCACCATGGCATGGGCCCGCGAGTTCGCGCCATGGAACATCCATGTCAACGCGGTCGCCCCGGGGCGGGTGCGCACGCCCATGGTGGCCTTCATGGACTCCACCGAGGCATACCAGGAGGAGATGCAGCGCAGTGTCCCGCTCGGCCGCCGGGCGGAACCGGAAGAAATCGCCGCGGTGGTCGCCTTCCTCGCATCGTCGGATGCCGACTACATCACCGGCCAGGTGATCAGCCCCAATGGCGGCGAAGTGATCTGAGGCCCCGGCGTCGGTCCGGGGGCTCAGGCCAGGACGTATCCACCCCCGCCGGCGTCCACGATGGAGCCGGAAAGGTAGGCGAACGCGCCCGAGAACATCGCCACGATCGGGGCCGCGATTTCGTCGGCACTGGCGTAGCGCCCGATCGCAATGGACCTCTCGATCGCAGCACGCATGCCGGGGTCTCGCCAGCCCGCCTCGGTGAGGTCGGTGCGCGTGGCGCCGGGACGGATGCCGTGGACGCGGATGCCTTCGGGGGCCAACTCCCTCGCCGCGCCGACAGTGAAGGCATCCAGCGCGCTCTTCGATGCGGCATAGTGGCTCAGGCCCGGCCGACCGCCGATCGTCGCCGCCATCGACGATACGTTGACGATCACCCCACCGGCCCCACCTCGGGAGCGGGCCATGCGCCGGGCCGCCTCCCGGGTGCACAGCATCGCTCCCACCACGTTGACATGGAACAGGTACTCCAGCTCCGAAGCCTTGAAGTCCAGGATGGAACGCCGGCCGCCATTGAGGCCCGCATTGTTGACGAGAACGCCCGGCACGCCGTGCGACGCCTGCAGCTGCTCGAACAGTCGCACGACATCGGCCTCCTGTGAGACGTCCGCCTGCCGGGCCTGCGAGGCAGGCCCGAGCGCCCGCGCCTGCCGCGCCACCTCTTCGGCTTCCTCGCAGCCCGATCGGTACACCACCACGGTCGGATGCCCGGCGGCAGCGGCATGCCGCACCACGGCCGCCCCGATGCAACGGCTGCCACCGGTGACGACGACC
>DAIMZU010000054.1:0-10171 GCA_036733845.1 Ramlibacter sp. | reverse complement strand
GCCTGGATCTACTCGGGCGTGTACCCGGAGCCCGGCTGCAACAAGGCCCGCGCTCGCAGCGCCGACGGACCGGAGGGCCCCGGCACTCACCTCGGCTGGGGCTTTGCCTGGCCGGCCAACCGGCGCACGCTGAACAACCGGGCGTCGGCCGATCCCGAGGGACGCCCCTGGTCCGAGCGCAAGAAGCTGGTCTGGTGGGACGCCGCGCGGCGCGAGTGGCAGAGCCCGGACGAGATCGACTTCGAGCCCGGCAAGCCGCCCGACTACCAACCAGACTGGAGTACCAACCCCACCGGCATGGACGCGCTCTCGGGTAGCGACCCTTTCATCATGATCGCCGACGGGCGCTGTTCGCTGTTCGTCCCCGCGGGCCTGAAGGACGCGCCGCTGCCGGCGCACTACGAGCCGGTCGAGTCACCCGTGAAGAACCCGCTTTACACGCAGCAGGACAACCCCGTCGGCAAGCTGTGGCAGCACCCGGACAACCCGCTGCATGCGCCGGGCGATCCCCGTTATCCGCACGTCCTCACCACCTACCGCCTGACCGAGCACCACTCGGGTGGCACGCCCACGCGCGCGGTGGCTAGCACCGCCGAACTGCAGCCTGAGGGCTTCGCCGAAATCCCCGTCGAACTCGCGGCGGAGCTCGGCATCGCCACGCTGGACTGGGTGGTGCTGTCCACCGCCCGCGGCGCGATCGAAACGCGCGCGCTGGTCACGCCCCGGCTCCCGGCGCTGGAGATCGGCGGGCGCCGACTGTACCAGCTCGGCATGCCCTTCCACTACGGCAGCCAGGGCTACGCCACCGGGGCCAGCGCCAACGCGCTCACGGCCGTTGTGGGTGACCCGAACTGCAGCATCCACGAAGGAAAGGCCCTGACCTGCGCCCTGCGCAAGGGGCGGCTGGCCGAACCAGATCCACCAACATGACACCCACGCCCACCACTGCCGGCCGCATCGAGCCGGGCCGCCGCTACGGCTTCTTCACCGACACCACCCGCTGCATCGGCTGCAAGGCCTGCGAAGTCGCCTGCAAGGAGTGGAACGCGCTCCCGGCCGATGGCATGGAGATGTCCGGCATGAGCTATGACAACACTCGCATGCTCTCGGCCACCACCTGGCGCCACGTCACCTTTTATGAGAAGCCCGATGCGGCGGGCCACATGCCGGCGCAGATGCCGGCCTACCAGAGCCACTGGCTGATGATGAGCGACGTCTGCAAGCACTGCGCCAACGCCGCCTGCCTGCAGGCCTGCCCCACAGGCGCACTTTTCCGCACCGAATTCGACACGGTCGTGGTGCAGCAGGACATCTGCAACGGCTGCGGCTACTGCGTGCCGGCCTGCCCCTTCGGCGTGGTGGCTATGGACGAGACCGACGGCAAGGCCCACAAGTGCACCCTGTGTTACGACCGCCTCAAGGGCGGGCTGGAGCCGGCCTGCGCCCAGGCCTGCCCGACCGAATCGATCCAGTTCGGCGAGCTGGGCGACCTGCACCGCAATGCGCAGGCCCGCGTGCAGCAGCTCCATGCCCTCGGGCGCGGCGAAGCCTACCTCTATGGCACGCCAGGCTCGCCAGGCGCCACCGGGGGCATCGGCGAGTTAAATGCATTTTTCCTGCTCACCGACCAGCCTGAGCTCTACAACCTGCCGGCCGAACCCACGTTGCCGGCTCGGCGGGTGGCGCCGTCGCTTGGCGCTGGACTCGGCGTGTTCGCCGGGCTGGTGGCGGTGGCCGCGGCGCTGCTGGCGCAAGGGCGGTCGCGATGAACGCGGCGCGGCCGGGGGCGCTGTCCCGCGCGGCCACCGGCGGGTATCGCGGGCCCACGTATCACGGCCAGCCCATGCTCAAGCCGAGCAAGTACGACTGGCCGATCTGGGGCTACACCTGGATCGCCGGCGTGGCCGGCTCGGCCCAGGTGCTGGCCGGCCTGGCTGACCTGCTCGGCCATCCGGGCTGGCGCGGCGTGGTGCGCCAGGGCCGCGTGATGGCAGCCTTCCTGCCCGTTGTCGGCACCGGGCTGCTGGTGGCCGACCTGCACACGCCGCAGCGCTTCCACCACATGCTGCGGATCTTCCGCGCGACCTCGCCGATGTCGATCGGCAGCTATGTACTCAGCGGCTTCGGCCTTGCCAGTGCCGTGTGCGCCTTGGCGGATGTCAGCGGCCGTCCGCGCCTGGCCCGAGCGGCCCAGGTCCCGGCCGTTCTGAGCGGCGCGGGCATGTCCGTTTACACGGCCTCGTTGTTGTCGGCCACCAGTGTTCCGCTGTGGAGCGCCACGCCGCGCCTGCTCGCTGGCCGCTTCGCCGCCTCGGCCTTGGCCACCGGCGCGGCGGGCCTGTCGCTCGGTCAGGCACTGCGCGGCCGCACTCAAGCCAGTATCCCGCTCGACCGGGTGGCGGTGATGGCGGCGCTGGTCGAGTTCGGTTTCGAGACAGCGAGCGAACGACGCTGGCGTGCGCTGGGCATGGATGACGCGTTGCAGCGCCCTGATATCGCAGCCGCCCGCCGCACAGGTACCTGGCTGGGCGTGGCCCTGCCGCTGGCCTGCTGGGCCTTGAACGAGCTGGCGCCCCGCCGATCGGCCACGCTGTCGGCAGTCGGCGCCGTGGGCCTGCTGGCCGGTGGCCTCTTCATGAGGGCGGCCGTGTTCCGCGCGGGCAATGCATCGGCCGAACGGGCCGAGCACGCCTTCACGATGGCGAGGCTCGAACCATGACGGGCGAACGCTCGCACGGGCAGACGCCACCGGACCTGCAGCGCGCAGCGCAGGCATTGCGCGCCTGCCGTAACTGCGCGCCGCTGGAAGCGGCGTCCCGGCTTCGAGAAGCCGCGTTGGCAGTCACCCGTGTCCGCAATCACCTGATCGGCCCGGCGCAGGACGGTGACGCACGAGCCCGCCCGCAGCTGGCGCGGATCAATGCCCTCCTGAGCATGTTGGCGAGTCTCGAATTCCCGCTGAGCGGCTTGGCTCGCGATCGGCTGGACGAGCTGATTGCCGAGATCGATTCCGTCTAAGAAGCGGTTCACGCTGCGCATCACGGCTCGAAGGTTTGCGCGCCTCGGTCCTCCTACCCTTCCGATGGTCCGGAGCTGACAGCCGACAAGGCAAGGCTGGCCGCAGACTGGCAACGTTCTAGTAAAGACAGGAGCACGACATGGCGAAGAATGATCGAGACTCATCGGGACTCACGCCCGAGGGGGCCCGGTATGCGGCAGGCGATCGTGCGAGCGGCGCCGGCGCGGTGGTGGGTGACCTGCAGTCATCGGGAAATTCGGGTGGCACCCGCAGCGACATCATCGACGCGCTACAGGACCTCGTCGAAACCTGCAAAGACGCCGAATACGGGTTTCGCACGTCCGCCGACCGCATCCAACGCGGCGACCTGAAGGACGTGCTGGCACGCCGGGCCGAGGACTTCCGCGCAGCCGCCGAAGAATTGAACGGTGTCATCACCACCTGTGGCGGCCAGCGTCAGGACAGCGGCAGCGCAATGGGCGCAGTTCATCGCGGCTGGGTCGCCGTCGCCGCCACGATTGGCGATACTGACAAGGCCGTGCTGGAAGGCTGCGAGCGCGGCCAGGACAATGCCCTCACGCGCTACCGCAAGGCCTTGGAGAAGTCGTTGCCGCCTGACATTCGCACGGTGGTGGAGCGGCAGTTGCAGGACGTTGAGCGCAGCCATGCGCAGATGAGAACGCTGCGGGACCAAGTGCGGGAAAACGATTGAGGCGGCGGTGCGCAACGGCACCGCTTAGTAGATGCCGACGCGCTTGATGTTGACCGGAGCGGCGGCTGAAGCAGTCGGGAACTACTTGCAGAATGTGCTCCGGTTTGCGCCCGCCGCTCATGTCGAAGTACGAGCCTCAAGGCAGGGCGACAAGGCACTGGTACAAGTCATTGGTACGGGGCCTGGGATCGCGCCGGCTTTGCTGCCCGAACTCTTCCAGCCGTTTTCGCAAGCGCCGCAGAACCTGGGGCGGAGCACCGGTGGCCTTGGACTTGGCTTGGCTCTGACCAAAGGTATGGTCGAGCTGCACCACGGAGCAGTCGGGGTGTCCAGCCCGCGGCGCCACGTTTTCATTGTGGCTTCCACTGCATCCTTCTCCTGGAATGTGAGCGCCCCCGCCGCTCGTTGTCCTCAGCCCAGCGGCGCGGGGGCACCAGCCCGCAGCAGGGCCTGCTCGATCGTGTCGCCCCGGACGTGAACAGCGGCCACGCGATGGGGGGCGAGCGATCGTGGTCTTGCCGGTGCCGGGCAGGCCTGAAACTGCGATGAGCATGGCCTCTTGGTTCTGCGCGTGCGCTCAGGCCCCGGTGGAAGCCCGCCCAATCAGCGCCCGCCCGACGGGGTCACCAGCCCCATCGCTTCGAAGGCGCGCATGCTCGCAAGCGCCGCATCCGCCTGAGCCTGCAGCAGCAGGCGCTCGCCCGTGAGGGCGCTGCGCTGCGCGTCTGCCACATCCAGATAGGTGGAGAGCCCGGCGCGGTAGAGCGTGTCGGCCTGCACGAGCGCGGCCCGTGCCGCGTCCCGGCTGCGCCGGGCTGCCTCCATGCGCTGCAGCGCGCCCTGGCCGGACAGCAGCGCATCCTCCACTTGCTGCAGCGCGAGCAGCACCGTGCGGCGCCATTCCAGTTCCGCTTCGCGCCAGCGCGAGAGCGCGGCCTCCCGCAGCGCCGTGCGAGTGCCGCCGTCCAGCAGCGTTGCCTCCAGGGCCGCCACGAGCGTCGCGCCGGCCAGCCCGAGCACGGCACCCGAGGGCGTCGCACCGAACACGATCGAGCCGGGCAGCCGCAGGCGCGGCGACAGTGCCGCCTGCGCCACGCCCACCTCCGCCGCCGCCACGCGCAGGGACTGCTCGGCCGCGCGGATGTCGGGGCGCAGGCGCAGCAGGTCCAGCGGCTGCACCACCGGCTGCGTGCCAGACAGTGCGGGCAGCGACCGGAACGGATCGGCGGCCGTGCCGCGGGTGGAGGCCGGTGCGTCGATGGCGATCGTCAGCGGGCCCGGTCGGGGCGGCAGGCCCGCCACCACCTGCAAGGCCGCGAACGCCTGCCCCGCGCGCACCGCCGCCTCTGCCCGGGCGGCTTCGGTGCTCGCCAGCTCCGCCTGCGCGCGCTCGCGGTCCAGCACCGGGGAGAGGCCGGCTTCCACCCGCACCGTGACGATGCGCAAGGACTCGCGCAGCAGCACCACGGTGTCCTGCAGCACGCGCTGCTCCAGCAGGGCCAGGCGCCATTCCACCACCGCGCGCGCCGCCAGGCCGGCCGTGGCCAGGCGCACTGCGTCCACCCGTTCCACCTCACGCAGGAGGCCGGCCGCGGCCGCGCGCTCGGCGGCGCGCAGGCCGCCAGACAGGTCCAGGTCCATGTCCAGGCCGAGCGCGGCGCCCGGCTGCAGGCGGCGGTCGCGTCCGCTGTCGCCGCTGCCGCTGCCGCTGGCGCGGTTGCGGATGCGCCACTCCAGGTCGGCTTGCGCCGTGAGCTTCGGCCTCCGGTCGGCCTGCGCCAGCTGCAGCTGCGCGCGCGCCTGCTCCAAGCGCTCGGCGGCGATGGCGATGTCCACGTTGGCGGCCAAGGCACGCTCGACCCACTCGGCCAGTTGCGGATCGTCGAAGCGCGTCCACCAGCGCAGGTCGGCCACCTGCGCCACGGGTGCATCGGCCAGGGCGGCCGCGCTGAAGGCGGGCGCATCCGCGAGCGCGCGCGCGCCCAGGTCGCTCACCGGCGGCTCGGCCGGGTGCAGGCCCGCACAAGCGGCCAGCAGGGCGCAGGCAATGGCGCCGCCGACACGCGCCAGCCGCAACGCCCCCCTCACGGGGTCCCCTGCGCCGGCGCTTTCTGCGCGGCGTCGAGCTCACGTGCCAGCTGCGCACCCGCGGCTGAGCGCGGCCGTGCGAACCGCGCGATGGCCAGGTACACCACCGGCGTGAGGAAGAGCGTGAATACCGCCGCCAGCGACAGCCCACCGAAGATCACCCAGCCGATGGAGCGACGTGACTCCGCGCCGGCACCGCTGCCCAGCAGCAGCGGCAGCGCGCCCAGCACGGTGGACGCCATGGTCATCGCGATCGGCCGCAGGCGTGTGCGCGCGGCCTCCTGCGCGGCCTCGCGCACGCTGCGTCCGGCGTCGCGCAGCTGGTCGGCGAACTCCACCAGCAGGATGCTGTTCTTGGCCATCACGCCCACCAGCAGCAGCAGGCCGATCTGGCTGTACAGGTTGAGCGACGTCCCGCTCACGGCCATCGCGAAGGCGCCTGCCGCCAGGCCGAAGGGAACGGTCACCAGCACCACCGCCGCACTCGCAGCGCCCTCGAACTGCGCCACCAGCACCAGGAACACCACCAGCAGCGCGATGCCGAAGGTCAGGCCTATCTCGCCGCCCGACTGCTCCAGCGTGGCCGCCTCGCCGCGGAACAGCAGGCCCATGCCCGGCGGCAGCTCGCGCGTGGCCAGCTCGCGCAGCGACTGCACCGCCTGCTGCAGCGACACGCCCTCGCCCGGCACCACGCTCATGCCGACGGCACGCCGCTGGCCGAAGCGCTGCAGCTCCGACGGGATCGCACTCTCCTCGAAGCTCACGAACTGCGACAGCATGACGAGCGGCCCTCCACCCGCACCGTTCGTGCCATCGGTGCCGGCCCTCGCCACCCGCTCGCCCGCCGGCCGTGCCCGCACCTTCAGCATGAGCAGGTCCTGCGGATCGGTCCGGTCGCGCGCGGCGCTCTCCAGCATCACCGGCACGAGCTGGTCGCCCACGGTCAGCTCCGCCACCTCGGTACCGGCGACCAGCGCCCGCAGCAGGATGTCGAGGCCGTCGATGGGCACGCCCAGCGCAGCAGCCCGTTCTCGGTCCACGCGCACGGTCAGCTGCGGCTGCGTGGCCTGCCAGTCCACCCGCACGTCGCGCAGCTGGGGCAGGCCCTGTTCGATGGCGCGCTCCAGTCCCTGTGCCGCCTGTGCGATGCGCAGGTAGTCGTCTCCGGTCACGGCCATCTGCACGCTGCCATCGGCGCCCGGCAGGCCCAGGCTGCTGCCGGCGCGGATGCGCACCAGCGCCCCGGGGATGCGCTCCAGCTCGCCGCGCACGCGCGCTGCGATCTCCGCCTGCGATTCATCGCGCTCGTCCCAGTCCACCAGCGGCGCGATGATCTCCACGCGCTGGATGTCCCAGCGGCCGGTGATGGTGTAGATGCGCTCGACCAGCCCCGCGCGCTGCAGCGGCTCGATGGCCAGCAGCGCGCGCTCGAGCTGGCGGTCGCTGTAGGCGAGGTTCACGCCGTCCGGCCCGTCCAGCCGGACCACCAGCTGCCCGCGGTCCTCCGGCGGGGTGAGCTCCGAGGGCAGCCGCATGAACACGACCGCGGCCACCGCCGCCACGAGCGCGCAGAGGGCACCCACCCACACGGCGTGGTCCAGCGTCCAGCCCACGACGCGATCGTAGCCCTGCAGCACGCGCCCACCGGCCGCCGTGGCGCTCCGCTTGAGGCGACCGGGCGGCTTGTCCGGCGGCAGGCGTGCCGTGATCATCGGGCCCATGGACAGCGCGACGAAGGAGGAGATCGTCACGGAGATCGCGATCACGAAGCCGAACTCGCGGAACAGCTGCCCCGTGGTGGAGGGCAGCAGCGAAATGGGCACGAACACCGCGATCAGCGTGGCCGTGGTCGCCACCACCGCGAAGAACACCTCGCGCGTGCCCAGCACCGCCGCGGCGCGCGCGCCGATGCCCTCGGCGCGGCGGCGCTGCACGTTCTCCAGCACCACGATGGAATCGTCCACCACCAACCCCGTGGCCAGCAGCAGCGCCAGCAGCGTCAGCAGGTTCAGCGAGAAGCCCAGCAGCCAGATCGCCGCCAGCGTGCCGACCAGCGCAATGGGGATCGCCACCATGGGCACCATCGTGGCGCGCACCTGGCCGATGAACAGGCCGACCACCAGCACCACGATCGCCACCGTTCCCGCCAGGCTCAGGAGCACCTCGCGAATGGCCCCGCGGATGAACACCGCATCGTCCGACACCACCGACACCTTCAGGTCGGCGTTGTCGCGGTTGAAGCGCTCCACCGCCGCGCGCACCCCGTCGCTGATCTCCACGCTGTTGGCGCCGGCCTGGCGCACGATGCCCAGGCTGACCACGGTGCGGCCGTCCAGCCGCACGTAGGAGGTGGCATCCGCCGGGGCGTAGAACACGTCGGCCACCTCACCCAATGCGAGCTGCGGCCCCAGCCGCAGCGCCCGCACCTGTTCGGGCGACGCGACGGACGCGTTGGCGCGCACCAGCACCTCCTGCTGCGGCGATCGCAGGCTGCCGGCCGGCACGTCGGTACGCGCGGTGCGCAGCAGCTCGGCGAGGTCGTCCACCGTCACGCCGTGCGCCGTGAGGCGCGCGGGGTCCACCCGCACCTTCATCACGCGCGGGCGGGCACCGAAGCGGGTGACATCGGCCACGCCGGGCACGGACACCAGCTCGGGCTCCAGGCGCTCTTCCATCACGCGCGACAGTTCGTCGATGGACAGCCGGTTGCTCGACACGGCCAGCTGCATCACGGGCTCGGCGTCGGCATCGGCCTTGACGATGGTGAGGTTCTCCAGCTGCTCGGGCAGCGTGCCCTGCACCCGAGCGACGGCATCGCGCACGTCATTGGCGGCCTCCACCAGGTCCACGCCGGGGTTGAACTCGATGATGACGCGCAGGTTGCCCTCCTCGCTGGAGGAGCGCACCAGGAACACGCCGGGCACGCGCGCGGCGGCACCCTCGATCACCCGCGTGACTTCGGCGTCCAGCGTCTCCGGTGCGGCGCCCGGGTAGTCGGCGCGCACCGCGACGATAGGCCGGTCCACGTTCGGCAGCTCGCGCACCTCCACGCCCAGCCAGGCGCCGATGCCGGCGATGACGATCAGCAGGTTGAGCACCACCACCAGCCAGGGTCGGCGCACCGCCAGCGCCGGCAGGCCCTCGCCGGCCGGCGTCATGGGGACCCTCCGGGCTGGCGGGTCGGCACGGCGCGGGCCGCGCCATCGGGCACCGGGCGCGGTGCACCGGCCGCCGGCCCTTCGCGCCGCGCGTCCGCCGGCAGGGGCGACTCGATCACCTCCACTGCGCGGCCCTGCCGCAGCCGCTGCACGCCCTCCACCACCACCGACTGGCCCGGCCGCAGGTCGCCATCGAGCAGAACCTGGCCCTCGGTCCGCCGCAACGGGCGCACCGGCACCCGGTGGGCCCGGCCGTCCTGCAGGCGCCACACGTGCGAGCCCTCACGGTCCCACTGCAGGGCCAGCTCCGGCACCGCCGGCACCGGCACGCCGGCCAGCACCAGCCGCACGCCGAAAGACATGCCGGGTCGCAGCACGTCCTGCGGATTGGGCACCGCGGCGCGCAGCCGCAGGTTCCGCGTGACGGGGTCGATGCGGCTGTCCAGCTGGGCGATGCGGCCCTCGAAGCGGCGATCGGGAAACGCCGGATTGGCCACGCTCACCAGCTGTCCGGGCTTCAGGCGAGCGGTGTAGGCCTCGGGCACCTCGAACGCGACCAGCAGCGTGCGCCTGTCATCCAGCGTCGTGATGGGCGTATCCAGCGCCACGCGGTCTCCCGCTTCCACCGTGGCCAGGCCCACCACGCCGGCGAAGGGGGCGCGCAGCGTGCGATCGGCCAGGGCTTCGCGCGCCTTTTTCTCCTCGATCTGCGCCAGCCGCAAGGTGCTGAGCGCCTCGTCGATCACGCTGCCCGGCACGGCGCCGGTGCCGCGGGTGGCCTCGTAGCGCGCCAGCAGGCGCCGCGCCGCCTCCACGCGGGCCGCGGCGGTCTCCACCGCGAGCTGTTGCGGACGGTCCACCAGGCGCAGCAGCACCTGCTGCGCCTGCACCGCCTGGCCCGGGCGGAAGCGCACCTCGGCCACCTCGCCCACTGCAGCCGGAAACAGCGTCACCGAGCGGATCGCGCCCGCTGAACCGTTCAGGTCCAGCTGCACCTCGTCCGAGCCCTGCGTGACCGGCGCCACGAGCACCGGCACCGGCGACTCGCGTGGAGCGCCTTCGGCAGCTTGCGCATCGGGCGCGGCGCGTGCGTTGCCGCCGCGCTGCAGGAACCACACCAGTCCCACCACGCCGATGAGCAGCAGCAGGACAGCGGGCAGGAGTCGGCGAAGGCGTGGGGGCACGTCGGTGGGC
>DAIMZU010000053.1:0-10465 GCA_036733845.1 Ramlibacter sp. | reverse complement strand
CGGTGCTTCGAGGGCGGCGCCGAGCTGCGCGAGGTGCCGGGCGGCCGATTCCTGCAAGTCCTGGAGCCGGGCCGTCGCGTCGGCGGCACGCAGCGCTTCCTGCTCGCGCAGCGCCGTCATCTCGCGGCCCCAGGCGCCGGCAAGCGCTTCGAGGCGTTCCGCCTGGAGTGCCAGGGCCTGTTGCTCGGCGGACGCGCGTGCGGCAATGGCGCGGGCCTCTGCGGCCTCGCGCGCCGCCAGGGCGCGGCTCTCGGCGGATTCCCGGGCTGTAAGGGCGCGAGCCTCGGCGGCCTCGCGCTCCGTCAGCGACTGGCGCGAAGCCTCCAGCAGCTGCGCGAGCCCGGCCAGGGTGCGCTCGGACTGTGCCTGGGCATGGTCGGCCGTGGCACCGGCGGTCGTGGCCAGGGCATCGAACAACGCCTGTTGCCGCTCGGCCGCTTCGCGTGCCATCCGATCCCAGCCCGACGCAAGATCCGCGGAGGTCGCCTGCAAGGCACGCGTCCATGTCTCCAGCCGCTGCGCATCGGTACGGCCGAGCGCGTCGGCCGCCGCCGCGTGCCGCGCCTGCAGCGTCTCGAGCAGGTCGGCGCTTCGTCGGGTGAAGGTGTCGGTCAGGGTGGCCATGGTCGCCGTGACGACCGGTTCGATGGCCTGCCCCGCGGCGCGGGCCCCCGCGGCGAGGTTGTCCTGCAGCGACTGGCCGACGGTGCGGGCCAGTTCGGCATGGGACTGCAGGAGACGCTCCTGCAACTGCGCGTGGCGTTCGAGCAGCTGAGCGTCGAGGTCGCGGCTGCGGGCGTCGATGCGGTCCATGAGGGCTTGCAGCTGGTTGGCCACGCCGGGCAGCGCGCCGGCCTGCGTCTGGATCGCCCGTGCCGTTTCCTGTCGCTGGTGCAGGGGCGTGAAGTGCCGCAACGGGCCGGCGATGGCGGCATCGAGGCGAGCGGCGGCCTGCGCGCGCTCGCGCCGGCTGACGGCCGACATGAGGCCGAGCATCGCCGAGGCCGCCACGCCGGCTGCTGAAGTGCCGAAAGCCAGGCCCAGGCCCTTGATCGGCGCCGCGAGAGCGGCCCGCATGGCCTGCAGGTCGGTCGAGCCCTCGAGCGCGACCACGGTGCCGCGGAAGCTCGCGACCATGCCCAGGAAGGTGCCCAGCATGCCGAGCATGACCAGCAGGCCGACCAGGTAGGGCGCCAGTGCGGGGCCGGGAAGCGGGCCGCGGCCGGTCTCCACCCGAAGGCGCACCACCTCGCGCAGGCTGGTGGGCACCCCGGACAGCCAGTCGGCGAGCTGGGGCAGGCCGGACGGGAGGGGGTCGAGCGCGCGGACCAGGCCCTGGGTGGCCGCGCGGTACTGGCGCAGTTCCCAGGCGCCGAACAGGTAGGCCGCGGCGATCGCCACCGTCACCGTCAGCGCCAGCGGCTGGCGGCCGGCAAAGCCCAGCGCCACCCAGGCGAGGACCAGGATGCCGGCGGCGAACGCCCCGGCAAAGATTCGCTTGCTCATCTCAGTGTTGTTCCGTCGTTTCGGCCAGGGCGTCCACCATGCCCATGACCGGTTCCAGCCGCAGGGCCAGTTCAGCGTGGAGGGCATTGCGCCACTCCGTTTCGAAGGGGCCCCGCCAGGCGTCGCTGTTTCGGGGGTCCGCCTGGGCGCGCAATGCCCGCTGGCGTTGCTCGAGCAGGCCTGCGGCGGCGGGCAGCAGGGCCTGCTCGCGGGGTGCGAGGATCCGTTCCATCGCGGCGTCGAGGGCCGCCAGCTGGTGCAGGCTGCGGGAGGCCCGGGCGACCGCCTGGCGGACATGGTCCCGCAGCGGGGCGATCATCTGTTCCATGTGCCGCTGCAGCTCCAGGTGGCGCTGGCGGTAGGCCGCATAGCCGGTGTCTTCGCCGCGCCTGACCGCGGTGGGACCCTCCGCCCCGAGCCGCAGGCGGCGGCCGGGAGCCACCTCGATGTCGATCGGGCGGGGCACCTCGCGGGTGATCGCTGCGGCAAGGGCCGAGTGAACGCGCTCTATGTCCTCGCGCAGGGCGCAGGCGCTGGGCGGTCGCCCCGCCGCGGGCGCGCCCAGGGCCCGGATGGCCTGCTGCGACGACTGCAGTGCGATTGCGTCCAGCGCGCCAAACCAGGCGCCCAGCCGTTGCGACAGGTCACCGGCCGGCATTTCGACGCCCGGGGCGCACCGGGCCGCCAGTTGGCGGACCAATGTCGAACTGCTGAAAGTGCTGGGCAAACCGATTCTCCAGGGTCAGCCGTTATTAGAAACGATCCGGCTGCCCCACCCCGTGCCCAGGAGGCGCGGGCGGCAAGCGTGGATTTCGCGATGGCAGGAAAGGCAGAAAGTTGGCGCTGCCGTGCCGTACGGTGTGGCTTTCGGGTAACCACCGAAGCCGGTGCAGAGGTAACGGCTGATGACAAGTCCTCACGCCGGTCACTTGCCCGCTGCTCGCCGCTTCTGAAAATCCCCATACGCCGCATCTGCACGCGGCGAGGGGAAGCACACATGCTTGATCTGTTCAGATTCGAAACGCGACTGGCTGGAGCGGCGCTGGCCGCATTGACGACCTTCGCGGCGGCGGCGGCCGAGCCGAGCCGGCCGTTCAAGGCCTCGCTCGAGGCCACCCACAGCATTGGCCGCCTGACGCGATGCCCGGGCGTGGATGGACAGCCCGGGCCGGGCGCAACCTTCACCGCCGCCGGGCGGGCGACACACCTGGGCGCCGTGCAGATGCATTCGGACCACTGCATCATTCTGACCCGGGAAAGTCCAGGCACGCCCGTCCATGTGCTCGACGGGAGGATGTACTGGGTCGCGGCCAACGGGGACTTGCTGCACGCGCACTATGCCGGCGTCTTCACCGCGGATGCCCAGGGCGTCTACACATTCGAAGGCAGCTACTACGTGACCGGCGGAACGGGCCGATTCTCGGACGCAGGCGGCACGGGAGCCTTGTCCGGAACATTGCACGGCGACTTTCCGGTTCAATCGCAGAGCCTGACGCTTTCCGTGAGGGGACGGCTCAGCTATTGACCGAGGCGGTCGCGTCGTCGCAGATGCGAGGAGGCGGCCACCGTGAGCGCAACGGGCAACGAGCTGCGCACTCGGATCACCTCAGGCCCGCGCACGCACGCGTCAACTCTGCGGAACTACCGCAAACGTCTTTCGCTCGACCTCTCGGGAGCACAGATGGAAGTGGCCGCGCGCGTGGAGGTGGACAGCCGGTTGCTCAGCAGATTCTCTTATGACCTGAGCACGCCCACGCCCATCAGGGAGGAACGATCTGGTGCATTTACGCGAGGAAGCCTGAGCGCGGCGGCAAGCCCATCCACGCTGATGGTGGACGTGGGCTCCGGCTTCTTCATGCTCCGCCTCGACGGTGACGGCGATGGCGGCTTCGAAAGCATCACTCCGGTTTCACTGGAGGAGTTGGAGGCTCATCTCTGACGCCTCCTCGGGTCCGTGCGGCGGGGGCAGCTGCCAGTGCCGCCTGGTCAGCGACCCGCCTTCCGGGCGCTGTCCGGAAGCCCCAGACTGCGGTAGATCTCGCTGTGCAGCCGGTCCGCTTCCTGGCGCAGCTTCCGAGCTTCGGCCGAGCGCTGCTCTGCCGGCGCGTCGGCGTGGCGGGCGGCGGCACGTTCGGCGCTGCGGGCCTGGGCGTGTGCGGCGCCCCATTGGCGGAGTCGGTCGGTCAGGTCCATGGATGTCCTGGGGATCAGGTGAGTGGCTGCAAGGGTAGCCGCTGCCCGCGCCGGTCGTGTAGGAGTGCGGCGCGTCTTGGCTGCGGCACTCTCAATGGGGGAGCGGCCGCCCTTCCAGTTGCGGCGCCGGCGGCAGGCCGGTGGCCTGCAGGATTTCCGCTTCTGACACCGTTTCCTGCCGCAGCAGCGCCGCCACGAGGCCGTCGAGCGCCACGCGGTGCTCGCGCAGCAGCCGCTTGGCCTCTTCGTGGCATTCGTCGATGATGCGCTGGACCTCGGCGTCGACCAGGGCAGCGGTTTTCTCGCTGAAGGGGCGGTCGCCCCCGCCCATCCCGGCCGGTCCACGCAGGAAAGGGTTGTCGCGCGGCGCGAGCTGCACCATGCCCACCGCGTCGCTCATGCCCCAGCGCGTGACCATGTTGCGCGCCATCTGCGTGGCCTGTTCGATGTCGTTTTCCGCGCCGGTGGTGCGGGTGCCATAGACCACTTCCTCGGCCGCGCGCCCGCCCAGCATTCCTACGATGCGCGCACGCAGGTAGGCCTCCGGATAGTTGTAGCGGTCCGTCTGCGGCCGCTGGTAGGTCACGCCCAGCGCCTGGCCTCGCGGGACGATGCTCACGCGGTGCACCGGGTCGGCGCCGGGCACGACAAGGCCGAGCACCGCATGGCCGCTCTCGTGATAGGCGATGCGCTCGCGGTCCTCGGCGCTGAGCAGCAGGGGACGCTCGGGGCCGAGGACGATCTTTTCGAGCGCATCCAGCAGGTCCTTGTGGTGCACGGCCTGCTCGTCCCGCCGTGCTGCCAGCAGCGCGGCCTCGTTCACGAGGTTCTTCAGGTCCGCGCCCGAAAACCCTGGCGTGGCCTGGGCGAGTTGTTCCAGGTCCACGTCGGCGTCGAGCGGGACCTTGCGCACGTGCACCCGCAGGATGGCCAGGCGGCCGGACTTGTCGGGCAGGTTCACCACGACGCGCCGGTCGAAGCGGCCGGGCCGCAGCAGGGCGCGGTCCAGCACGTCCGGCGTGTTGGTGGCCGCCAGAACGATGATGCCCTCGCGCCCGCTGAAGCCGTCCATCTCGGTGAGGATCTGCTGCAGCGTCTGCTCCTGCTCGCTCTGGCCGCCGCCCAGCGCCAGCCCGCCGCGCGCGCGGCCGATCGCGTCGATCTCGTCGATGAAGATGATGGACGGCGCGTTCTCGCGCGCCTGCTTGAACAGGTCGCGCACCCGCGCCGCGCCGACCCCGACGATCATCTCGACGAATTCGGCCGCGCTCATGGAGAAGAAGGGCACGCCCGCCTCGCCCGCCACGGCCTTGGCCAGCAGCGTCTTGCCGGTGCCGGGCGAGCCGATCAGCAGAACGCCCTTCGGGGCGGAGCCGCCCAGCCGCGTGTACTTCTGCGGCGCCTTGAGAAAGTCGACGACCTCGACCAGTTCGGCCTCGGCCTCGTCGATGCCCGCCACGTCCTCGAAGGTCACCCGCTGCGCCGGGTCGGTTGCGTCGTAGCGCTTGGCCTTGCTGCGGCCGATGCCGAAGATGCCGCCGCCCATCCCCATGCCGCCGCCTTGCGATGCGCGGCGGTACATCCACACGTAGAACCCGATGATCAGGAGCGCGGGTCCGAAGTACAGCAGGGTGGTCCACAGGCCGCCCTGCTGGATGGGGACGGCGCTGATCTCGACGCCGTGCGAGATCAGGAAAGGCTCCAGCTCCCGGTCGAAGAAGGTCGGCAGCTCGGTGTTGAAGTACAGCGAGGTCCGTGGCGGCGGCAGGAGCCGCCGGTCCAGCGCGGTCTTGGCCGGATTGCCGCCTGCCTGCTTGAGGTCCTCGGGCGTGGGCCAGGTCACCGGGGCGCGGAAACGCCCCTCCAGCGTCGTGCCCCGGCTGTAGATGGCGAGCACGTTTTCCTTGCCCGCCTGGTCGCGGAAGACGGTGTAGGGGACCGTCACCGGCGCGTCGGCGCGCGGAAGCTGGCTGACCACGAGGTAGTTGACCAGCAGGATGCCGAAGAACCAGAGCCAGGTCCGGCGCGGCGGCAGCCGGGGCCCCGCAGGCCCGTTGGCGGGGCTGCCCGGGGGCGGCGGCACAGGCGTCGGACGGTTCATGGCGTGATGATGCCGCGATTGGCACTGATCCGGGGCCGGTGCCCGCCCCATCCTGGTGCGTGGAGACCACGGGAGCCGCCTGCGGGTCCAGAATGTTTGCATGGATCGACGAACCACGGAGGTGAACCATGGACATGCGACTTCATCTGCTCGAGACCTTCGCTGCGCGTGGCAGCGACGGCCAGCGCTACAAGGTTCGCGCCTATGAGCGCCTGGCCCCCGCGCTGTCACTGACCGCCAGCGGCGAGCAGTGGGAACCGACGGGAGTGGCTGAGTACCACCTGGAAGATGGCCGGCTGGTGGAGGTGGATGCCGCCGGCACCCTGCGAATCCGCGGGAGCGATGTGACGTTGGAGGATGAGCGCGGCGGCGCCAAGTCGCAGTCGGCCTCGGGGAGTGCCGCCGCCTCGCCCTGACGCCGGGGGCGCGCAGCGCCGCGGGCGCGACGGTGTAGTCTCTCGGGCATGAACGCGTCCATCGCCATCCGAGAACCCGAAGACCTCGAGCGCATCGAGTCGATGCCTTACGAGGAGTACCTGCCGCACCCGACGGTCTGGCATGCGCTCGAGCATTCCGCCCGGACCTGGGGCGCGCGGCCGGCACTGACCTACATCACCAGCGCCGACCCGGCCGCCGATCCGCTGCGCTGGACCTATGCCGAGTTCGTCGCGCAGGTGCGCCGAGCCGCCAATCTGTTCCGCAGCGTGGCCGGGGACGCGCCGCCGCGCGTGGCGATGCTCCTGCCCAACATCCCGCAGGCCTGGTTCACGCTGTTCGGCGCCGAGACCGCCGGTGTCCTGTGCCCGATCAATTACCTGCTCGGGCCCGAGCACGTCGCCGAGCTCGTGGCCGCCACCGGCGCCAACATCCTGGTGGCCCTGGCGCCGCATGACGAGCTGGACCTGTCCGACCGGGTGGCTGCCGTCCGGCGCGCCTGTCCCGGGCTGCGGCGGGTGTTCCTGGTCGGCCCCGGTGCGGGCGAAGAGGATTTCGACAGCGCGGTGGCATCGCAGTCCGGCGACGCGCTGGACTTTCCCCCACCCGATCGTCGCGATGCGCTGGCGGCGCTGTTCCACACCGGCGGCACCACGGGCCGGCCCAAGCTCGCGCAGCACGCGCAGGGCAATCAGTTGCATGCGGCGCTCGGCGCGGCGCAGATGTACGGCATGCAGGCCGGCGACGTGATGGTCAACGGCTTCCCGCTGTTCCATGTGGCCGGGTCTTTCGTGTATGGCCTTTCGACCCTGATGGTGGGGGCCGAGCTGGTGCTGCCCACCCTGCTGGGCATGCGCAACAAGGCCTTCGTCGAGCGCTACTGGGAGTTCGTCGACAAGCACCAGATCACCTGGCTGGCGGGCGTGCCCACGGTGATGTCGACGCTGATGTCCAGCACGCCCGAGGCGCATCAGCTTCGCAGCGCCCGCGCCATGCTGACGGGCGGCTCGCCGCTGCCGGACGAGCTGGCCGAAAATTTCGAGCGCAAGTTCGGCATTCCGGTGCGCAACATCTTCGGCATGACCGAATGCGCGGGCGTCATCTCCATCGAGCCCGTCGGCGGTGCGCGGGTGCGCGGCTCCTGCGGGCTGCCGCTGCCCTACACACGGGTGCGGGCGATCGACGCGGCGGGCCGTGCCCTGCCCGCGGGCGAGACGGGGGTCCTGTGCGTGCAGGGCCCCACCGTCGGCCCAGGCTATACCGAGCCGCAACGCAACGCCGGCACCTTCGAGGACGGCTGGCTCATCACGGGGGACCTGGGGCATGTCGATGCCGATGGGCGGGTGTACATCACGGGCCGGGCCAAGGACGTGATCGTGCGCAGCGGCCACAACATCGATCCGCGCCTGATCGAGGATGCGCTGCTGCGGCATCCGGCGGTCCAGATGGCCGCGGCGGTCGGCGAGCCGGACGAGTACGCGGGCGAGCTTCCGGTGGCCTATGTGGTCCTGCACCCCGGCGCCACGGCCGATCCCGCCGAACTGGCAGCCTCCTCTCAGCAACACATTCCGGAGCGGCCCGCCTACCCGAAGCGGGTGGAGATCGTCGAGGCGCTTCCTCTCACGGGCGTGGGCAAGGTGTTCAAGCCCGCGCTGCGCATGGCTGCGATCCAGCGCGCGATGCAGGACCGGCTGGCCCGCGCGGGCCTGAACGAGGTGGCCGTGGACGTGCGTGACGAAGCGGCGGTCACGACGGTGGTCTTCACCGGGCGCGGCGAAGGCCTCGAGGCTCGGCTTCGCACCGTGATGACCCCGTTCGCGCTCCGGTGGCGCCTGGATGCGGGAGAAGGCGAATGAGCCCGCCGCTTCGATTCACCCGCGAAGGCCCGGTCGCGCTGGTCGTCCTCGACCGGCCTGCGGCGCGCAACGCGCTCACGCCCGAGATGCTGTGCCGCTTCGCCGACGCGGTGGTCGAGTTCGCGGCCGATGACGCGCTGCGCGTGATGGTGCTCACCGCCGAAGGCACGCAGGCCTTCTGCGCCGGGGGAGACCTCGGGCGGACGATTCCACTGCTGACTGGCGAGCGCGCCGCCGAGGACGAGTGGGACCGCCGCGTGCTGCAGGATCCCGTGGTGATGCCGGCGTCCTCGCTGCGCGACTTCCCGCTGCACAAGCCGGTGGTGGCGGCGATCAACGGCGCCTGCCTGGCCGCGGGGTTCGAGATCATGCTGGGCACCGACATCCGCATCGCCGCCGAGCACGCCAGCTTCTGCCTTCCGGAAGTCAAGCGCGCCGTCGTTCCCTTCGCGGGGTCGATGGTGCGGCTGCCCCGCCAGATCCCCCATGCCCTGGCCATGGAGCTCATGCTCACAGGCGAGCCGATCAGCGCCAGCCGGGCACTCGCGATCGGCCTGGTCAACCACGTGGTCCCTGCTGCCGAGGTGCTGCCTAAGGCGATGGCCCTGGCCGAAAGGATCGCCGCGAACGGCCCGCTGGCCGTGCAGCGGCTCAAGCAGACCGTGACCGCCGCCAGCGGGCTGCCACTGGACGAGGGCTACCGGCTCGAGGACGAGACCCGGCGCATCGTGCTGGGCAGCGCGGATGCCCGGGAGGGGCCGCGGGCATTCATGGAAAAGCGCGCACCGCGCTACGTCGGGCGCTGAGCCGGGTCGGCCGGGCTGCCCTAAGATCTGCGCATGCGCCTTCCCTCCCGCTTCTGGGCCGATCTCGGCACCCGCGACTTCGCGCGGCTGCAGGCCGATGGCCGCGCCGACCAGGTGGTGGCCGTGCTGCCTGTCGCCGCCATCGAGCAGCACGGGCCGCACCTGCCGGTGAGCGTGGACACCACGCTGGTCGAAGGCATCATCGCGGCCGCCGTCCCCCAGCTTCCGCCTGCGCTCGACGTGCTGTTCCTGCCGACGCAGGCCGTCGGCAAGAGCAACGAGCACCAGCGCTTTCCGGGCACGCTCACCCTGTCCGCCGAGACGCTGATCCGGGTATGGACGGACATCGGCGAATCGGTCGCGCGCGCAGGCATCCGGCGGCTGGTGCTGTTCAATTCGCACGGGGGGCAGGTCAGCGCCATGGACATCGTGGCGCGTGAACTGCGCACGCGATGCGACATGATGGTCTTCTCCGTGAACTGGTGGACCCTGCCGCTGGGCGAGCAGGTCCTGGGGCAGTTCAGCGCGCACGAGCACCGGTTCGGCATCCACGCGGGAGACATCGAGACCTCCATGATGCTGGCGCTGCGCCCGGACCGGGTCGACATGGCCCAGGCGCGGGACTTTCCCTCCAGCGCGCAGGAGCGGGCTGCGCGATTTCCCATCCTCGGCAACGGTCAGAGCGCCAAGCTCGGCTGGCACATGCAGGACTACAACGCCGCGGGCGCGGCAGGCAACGCGGCCGCAGCCACCGCGCCCAAGGGCCAGGCCGTTGTCGACGCGGCCGCGCGGCAACTCGCGCTGCTGCTGTCCGAGGTTGCACAGGTGCCGCTGTCCACCCTGGTGGCTCGGCCGGATCTTTCCGGCTGACGCGCCCGGGCACCCTGGCGGGCCCGGCGCGTGCGTCCTACGCGAGCTTGAGACCCCGCTGACTGCGCCCCTGCACAGGGCTCCTAGATTGGCTGTACCCCCAACCGACGGAGAACTGCCATGGCGAACGTTTCAGACACGATGACCCGCAACCCCCAGACCCTCACGCCCGACGCCAGCGTCGCCGAGGCGGCCCGGCTGATGGACGAGCTGAACGTCGGGGTGGTGCCGGTCTGCGAGGGCGAGCGTCTGGTCGGCATGGTGACCGACCGTGACATCGTGGTGCGCGGCATCGCGCGGGACCTCGATCCGCGCAACTGCAAGCTGAGTGACGTGATGAGCGGCCATGTGCGCACCGTGCACGAGGACGACGACATCGACGAGGTCCTCAACGAGATGGCGACCGCGCAGATCCGCCGGATGCCGGTCGTCGACAGCCAGGACCGGCTGGTCGGCATCGTGACCCTGGGTGACATCGCCGCCAAGAGCCCGGTGGATGAGGGCGAAGTGGCCGCCTCGCTGGGCGACATTTCCGAGCCTGCGGAGCCGGACCGCTCGGGCGAGTCGCGCGCCAGGGGCTGAGCAGCGCTGCCAGCGGCAGCGGGTAAGCTCGCCGCATGCGAATCGAGAACTTGAGGCAGCGGCTGCGCGGGATGCAGGCGCTCCCCGACCACGAGCGTCGCGTCCTGCGGTTGTGG
>DAIMZU010000052.1:0-10484 GCA_036733845.1 Ramlibacter sp. | reverse complement strand
GAACCAGGTCAACAACGTCCTGTGCTTCCCCTACATCTTCCGCGGCGCGCTGGACAGCGGCGCGACCACCATCACCGACGAGATGGAAGTCGCCGCGGTGCATGCGATTGCCGAGCTGGCCCAGGCCGAGCAGAGTGAAGTCGTGGCTGCAGCCTACGCGGGCCAGCAGCTCGCCTTCGGGCCCGAGTACCTCATCCCCAAGCCGTTCGATCCGCGCCTGATGATGAAGATCGCGCCCGCCGTCGCGCAGGCGGCGGCGGACAGCGGCGTCGCGCTGCGGCCGATCCAGGACATGGACGCCTACCGCGAGCGGCTCCAGAGCTTCGTGTACGCGTCCGGCACGACCATGAAGCCGATCATCTCGGCCGCCAAGCTGGCGCCGCGCAAGCGCGTGGCTTTCTGCGAAGGCGAGGAAGAGCGCGTGCTGCGCGCCGCGCAGATCGTGGTGGACGAGAAGATCGCCCGACCCACGCTGATCGGGCGTCCCGCCGTCATCGCGCAGCGCATCGAGAAGTTCGGGCTGCGCCTGCGCAGCGAAGCCGATTACGACGTGGTCAACGTCGAGCACGACGAGCGGTATCGCGATTTCTGGCAGACCTATCATCAGATGACCGAGCGCAAGGGCGTGACGGCGCAGATGGCCAAGATCGAGATGCGCCGTCGCCTGACGCTGATCGGATCGATGCTGCTGCACAAGGGCCAGGTCGACGGTATGATCTGCGGCACCTGGGGCACGACGGTCATGCACCTGCACTACATCGACCAGGTGATCGGCCGGCGCGCGGGGGTCAACACGTACGCCTGCATGAACGGACTGCTGCTGCCGGGACGGCAGGTCTTCCTGGTGGATACCCACGTCAACTACGACCCCTCGGCCGAGCAGCTCGCCGAGATCACGCTTCTCGCTGCCGAGGAGATGATGCGCTTCGGCATCAAGCCCAAGGCGGCCCTGCTGTCCCATTCGAACTTCGGCAGCAGCAACCAGCCGAGCGCGGTCAAGATGCGCAGGGTGCTCGAATTGCTGCAGGTGCAGGCGCCCTGGCTGGAAGTCGACGGCGAGATGCACGGCGACGTGGCACTCGACGGCGCACAGCGTGCGCGCCTGATGCCGCGCAGCACGCTGGAGGGCGACGCCAACCTGCTGGTGTGTCCCAACATCGACGCGGCCAACATCTCCTACAACCTTCTCAAGACCGCCGCCGGTGGCAACATCGCGATCGGCCCGGTGCTGCTGGGCGCTGCCCAGCCCATCCACATCCTGACCGCCAGCACCACGGTCCGGCGCATCGTCAACATGACGGCGCTGACCGTCGCAGACGCCAACGCGGCACGCTGAGTTTCTGCGTGCGTGGGCTCCCGCTTCCGCAGGAATGACAGAAGACGCCCTGCCATGCCGAGGTGCTATGGCAGCGGACACCATCAGTATTAGACCTTCCGAGTAGCCCGGCCTACAGTGCCGGGTGATGAGTGGTCCACCCTTCGCAATTCCGGCATCCCAGGTACAGCCGCGCGGCTTCGTGATCGCGCGCGCGCCGGGTGAGCCCCAGCGGCCCGGCAGCCTGCACGTCCAGCCACGCCTCGCTCGCTGGCTCAGCCTGTCCGAGCCGGGGTGCGTGCGCGTGTTCACTGGCAAGGTGGAGCTCGGCCAGGGCATCCTCACGGCGCTGCAGTTGATTGCGGCGGAAGAGCTGGACCTGCCACTGGCGTCGGTGCGCATGGAGAGCGCGCGCACCGACCGCGGCCCGGACGAGGGCGTGACCTCCGGCAGCCTGTCGGTGCAGGACAGCGGCAGCGCGATCCGGCACGCCTGCGCGCAGATTCGGGGCCTGGCCCTGGAGCGCGCCGCCGGGCTCGCCGGGAAGAGCGAGGACCTCGACGTCCAGGAGGGCCGCGTCGTTGCACCCGGCGGCGAAGTGCTGGGCGACTACTGGTCGCTGCTGACCGATGCCGACCTCGACACCGATTACGACATGCGGTGGCAGCCCAAGCCGCCGGAGCGCCGCCGGCTGTTCGGCCGCGCGCTGCCCCATCGGCTGGACCTCGCCGACAAGGTGTTCGGGCGGCCGCGTTTCATCCACGACCTGCGCCTGCCCGGCATGCTGCACGGCCGCGTGGTGCGTGCGCCCACGCTGGACGCCCGTCCCGCGACGTGGCCGCCTGCCGGCTCGGGCGACTGGCCGGAGGGCGTGCGGGCCTGGGCCGACGGCGCCTTCGTCGCGGTGGTCGCGCCGTCCGAGCGGCAGGCGGATGCGGTGGCCGACCGGCTGCGCGAGTCGCTCGAGTGGCTGCCCGGTGCGCCTTTGCCCGACGCCGCCGCGCTGCCCGAGTTCCTGCGTTCGGCGCCCAGCCAGTCCAGCGAGGTGGCGGTGCGCGGCGACGGGCTGTGGCCCGACGCCGCGCACCTGCGTGCCGACTACTTCAAGCCCTACCTGACGCATGCGTCCATCGGCCCGTCCTGCGCCATCGCCCACTGGGACGGCGTGCACCTGACGGTCTGGACGCACAGCCAGGGCATTCACAACCTGCGCGACGACATCGTGCTGGCCCTGGCACAGGCGGGCCAGCCGGTCGCGCGTGATTCGATCCTCGTGCAGCACGTGGAAGGCTCGGGCTGCTACGGCCACAACGGCGCCGACGACGTGGCTTTTGACGCGGTGCTGATGGCGCTCGCCTGTCCCGGTCAGCCGGTGCGGGTGCAGTGGACGCGCGCCGACGAACTGTCGAAAGGCCCGCTCGCGTCCGCGCACCGGGTACAGCTTGAAGCCCGCCTGGATGAACAGGGCCGCATCACGCACTGGCGCCACGAGGGCTGGGCCAACGGCTACAGCAGCCGTCCGGGGCGGGCCAAGGTTCCGGCCCTGCTCGCCGCGACGCAGCGCGAGGGCGGCCAGCCCCTGCCGCTGGCGATCGACCCGCCTGCGGCGGGCGGCTTCGGCGCCCAGCGCAACGCCATCCCCGGCTATGCCTTCGAGCACCTGCGGGTGATGCACAACCGGTTGTCGGTGATGCCGCTGCGCACCTCCGCCATGCGCGCGCTGGGCGCGTTCACCAACGTGTTCGCGATCGAATCCTTCATGGACGAACTCGCCGCCGCCTGCGGCCAGGACCCCCTGGAGTTCCGTCGCCGCCATCTCACCGATGCCCGCGCGCTCGCGGTGCTGGACGAGGCTGTCGCGCGCTCGGCCTGGTGGCGCGCGCGCGCGCAGGCGCCCGAAGGTTGCGGCCACGGGCTCGCCTGGGCACGCTACAAGAACAGCGGCGCCTGGTGCGCGGTGCTCGCGCGCGTCGCGGTGGCCGAACAGGTGCGCGTGCTGGCGCTGGACATCGCGGTCGACGTCGGCATGGTGATCGACCGCGACGGAGTCATCAACCAGATCGAAGGTGGCGCGATCCAGGCGACCAGCTGGACCCTGAAGGAGTCCGTCGCCTTCGACGCACACGGGGTCACCAGCACCGGCTGGGAGAGCTACCCGATCCTGCGTTTTTCCGAGGTGCCGCAGGTCACCGTCCACGTGATCGACCGCCCGCAGGAGCCGTCCGTCGGCGCAGGCGAGGCGGCCCAGGGGCCGGTCGCGGCCGCAATCGCCAATGCCGTCGCCGATGCACTGGGCGTGCGCGTGCGTTCGCTGCCGCTGACGCCCGAACAGGTCATGCAGGCCATCGACGCGGCCGACGGTGGCCCTTCGACCGGCGCAGCCGGATGACGAGTCCAGGGAGCTCCAGAACCATGTTCCATGTCAACGGCCGCGAGTGCGCGCCCCCCGTGCCGGACACGACGATGCTGCTGAGCGTCCTGCGCGACGAGCTCGGCCTGTCCGGCCCCAAGTTCGGTTGCGGACAGGGTGAGTGCGGCGCCTGCATGGTGATCGTCGACGGGCATCCGCAGACCGCGTGCAACCTGCCCCTGTGGTCCGTCGCGGGCCGGCAGGTGACCACGCTCGAGGGAGTCGGCTGCGCCGAGCGACCGCACCCCGTGCAGCAGGCCTTCATCGACACGAACGCGGCCCAGTGCGGCTATTGCGTCGCCGGCATCGTCACCTCGGCGGCGGCCCTGCTGGCGCGCAACCCGGCGCCCACGCGCGAGGACATCGTGCAGGCGCTGGACAAGCATCTGTGCCGATGCGGTGCCCAGAACCGCATGGTGCGCGCCGTCGAACGCGCCGCCCGCGCCATGGCACCCACCACGGACTGACTGCGCCACAACCCCCCACGAACCCGCACTGACGATGCCCTTCTCCTGGCCTTTCCCCCGCTCCCATCGACACGGCCCCGGTGGCCTGTGGTTCTGCGCCTGCTCGGGCATGCCGGTGGCGCCCGATGGTGGCGGCGCAGCGGCTTCCCCCGCGCGTGCACCCGTCGTCCTGCGTGGCCGCCGGGCCCCCACGGTGGACGTCCACGCCCACTGCTATTTCCAGGAGGCCCTGGACCTGATGCCCGACCCGCGGGCGGTGCTGCCGCCGGTCAAGGGCGTGCCCGAGCATTTCCTGCGGCAGGACGATGTGCTCGCCGCCCGTCTCGAAGCCATGGACCGCATGGGCATCGACATGCAGGTGCTGAGCATCAACCCCTTCTGGTACAAGCAGGACCGCGACACGGCCGAGGCGATCTGCCGCATCCACAACGAGCGTCTCGCCGAGGTATGCGCAAGGCATCCGCGCCGGCTCGCCGCCTTCGGCTCGCTGGCGATGCAGTTCCCGGACCTCGCGGTCCGGCAGCTCGAGGAGGCCGTGCGCAAATACGGCCTGAAGGGCGCGGCGATCGGCGGCACGGTGAACGGCGAGGACTTTGCGCTGCCGAAGTACCACCCGGTGCTCGCCAAGGCGCAGGAGCTCGGCGTGATGCTGTTCATCCATCCGCAGAGTACGCCCGAGCTGCAGCACCGCTTCAAGGGCAATGGCTGGCTGTCGAACGTGATCGGCAATCCGCTCGACACCACGATTGCGTTGCAGAAGCTGATCTTCGAAGGCGTGTTCGACAAGTTTCCCGCACTGAAGGTGCTTGGCGCCCATGGTGGCGGCTTTTTGGGCTCGTACGCGCCGCGCATGGACCGCAGCTGCTTCGTGTCGCCGCAGAACTGCGACCCGGCCATCCAGCTGGCCAAACGGCCCACCGAGTACATCCGGCAGATCTACTTCGACTCGCTCGTCTTCACCGGCGAGGCCTTGCGCCACCTGGTGGCGGAGGTCGGCAGCAGCCAGGTGATGATCGGCACCGACCATCCCATTCCCTGGGAGGAAGATCCCGTCGGCCATGTGATGGCCACGCCGGAACTCGGCGACGACGACCGCCTGGCCATCCTTGGCGGCAACGCCATCCGCGTTCTCGGGCTCGAACCCTGATCCCGCAGCCCATCTTTTTCAGCAACCACCGGAGACAAGACATGGACACCCGCAAGATCATGGTTTCATCGCGCAAGGGCCGCCGCCTGGCGCTCGCCGCAGCGGGCGCTGCAGCGCTTGCGATGGCACTGCCCGCGCAGGCGCAGCAGGGCTATCCGAACAAACCGATCCGCATGGTGGTTCCGCTGGCCGCGGGCAGTGCGGTCGACGTGGCCGCGCGGCTGCTCGCCCAGAAGATGGCGGCCAACATGGGGCAGAGCATCACCGTCGAGAACATCACCGGCGCCGCCGGCGTGATCGGCGCGCAGCAGGTGGCCCGCGCCGCGCCGGACGGCTACACGATCGGCGGCTTCAACGACAGCATCCTGACCATGGTGCCGCACCTGATCGCAAGCATGCCGTTCAACACGGTCAACGACTTCGTGCACATCACCCAGGTCGCGACCATCGAGTTCAGCATCGCGGTGCCGACCAATTCGCCCTACAAGACTGCGGCGGAGCTCGTGCGCGATGCCAAGGCCAACCCGGGCAAGCTCACCTATGCCTCGGGCGGCAACGGCAGCCCGCAGCACCTGGGGGGCGCGCTGTTCTCGGCCCATACCGGCATCGAGATGAAGCACGTGCCCTACCGCGGAGCCAGCCAGGCGGCGCAGGATGTCGCAGGCGGGCAGGTCGACGTGACCATCCAGGGCATCGCCACCGTGGCTTCGCTGGCCAAGGCGGGCAAGCTCAGGCTGATTGGCGTGATGATGCCCAACCGTCACCCCGAGTACCCGGACACGCCCACCTTGGCCGAGCAGGGCATCACGGGCTTCGACTACAGCACCTGGTTCGCGCTGACGGCGCCGTCGGGCACGCCCCGCGAGATCGTTGACCGGATCAACCGGGAGGCCGTCCGCGCGCTTCAGGACCCGGACCTCCAGCAGCGGTATGCCGCGCTTGGGCTGCGGCCGAACGGCACCACGCCTGAGCAGACGAGCGCGCTGGTGCGCAGCCAGCTTGCCCGGTATGGCAAGGCGGTGAAGGACAACAACATCAAGGGCGACTGAGCTTTGATTGGCGTTGCGGCTGCGCGACAGCGGCCGCATGCTGTGCATTGCAGCAAGCAGCGGCGAGGCCGAGTGGCTCGCCGCTGCTCCGTTTTGGGCGCCCCCCCGGCCCAGTCCGAGCCATCGGGATCCCGGCCAGCGAAAGACTGACTTGCGCCCAGACCGATGCTGTCGGGTTCCGCATAAAAGCAAGCACTAACTTGAGCGCCTGCTGACCCGCTGACGAATGACCATGCGTGGTGCCCAAATTTTGTGCACCCGCTTGCGTTTTGCAGCGCAATGCCTCACACTTGCGCCTTGATTTTTCCGGGTTTACCCGGACGGTGGTGTCCTACAAAGCCACTCCGAAAGTTCGCTCGAATGTCACCCGCTTTGGCCGTCAAGTTTGCGCTCACCAGCGTGTTCCTGTCGGCGGTCCTGACCGTCCCGGCCTCCGCCAGGACCACGGCGGAAGCCCCGCAGGCGCCATCGGCCAGTGTTTCGCTGGCCGAGCTGCCGCGGCAGGCCCGTGACACGTATGAGCTGATCCGACGGGGCGGTCCGTTCCCATTCGAAAAGGATGGTGCGGTGTTCTTCAACCGAGAAAAGCTGTTGCCCCAACAAAAGCGCGGCTACTGGCGTGAATACACCGTGAAGACGCCAGGATCGCGCGACCGGGGAGCCCGGCGCATCGTATGTGGCGGGCCGCCTGTGACGCCGCATGCGTGTTATTACACCGCCGACCATTACGCCAGTTTTCGCACGATCGTGGAGTGAACCCGAATGAAGCGGGACTTGTTTTTGAATACCGACAAACCAGCGGAGATGGAACCTTCCCTTCGCCCCCAGAGCACCGACACTCCCCTCAAGGGCGTGCGGACCAACATCGTGCAGTCCATCCGTGCGCACCGCGTCCAGGACCTGCAGGACGCGGCGAGCGGGCTGGGGCACCATTTCCTGTACGCCAACCTCGCCCAGGCGCAGAGCAAGCAGGAGGTGCTCGAGCTGATCGCCCAGCAGTTCATGCTGCCGACGCACTTCGGCAAGAACTTCGACGCGCTCTACGACTGCATGACCGACCCGGTCCACAAATCCGGCCCCCAGCCCGGCTTCGTGGTGGTGCTCGAGCAGATTCCCGCGAACGCCAAGTTCGACAAGGAAGCGCGCGAGCAGCTGCTGGACATCTTCCGCGACACGGCCGACTACTGGGCCGATCGGAAGGTCCCGTTCCGGTGCTTCTATTCTTTTCTGTAGCCCGTTCTGCACAAACCAGCCAAGCAGAACGGGCGAACGAGGCGACCGAAGGTTCGGACACCTCCACGGCTATCACTGAAACCGGCGAGAAGATGCCCACCGACAAGCTGGTGGACGTTTCCCCGCTCGCGTTGCGCATGAGCAGTCCCTTCAATTCGGGGTATTGGAGTGTGGCTTAACTCAAAAAACACTGCGTGTTTTTTGAGTTGTTCTTAGCTAGGTAAAAAGGCCGGGGGGACCCCGGCCTTTTTGCTTTTGGCGCCCTGCATGTTATTCCGGGCGGGCGCGACACTTGTCGCGCCGTGGGCTCGCGAACGAAGCTTCGACGGGGCCAGATACCTCCGTTCGGGCTGAGCTTGTCGAAGCCCGCTGGCCCGAAAAACACTGCGCCCGGTCAACCCGTCCGGCTCCTGCCCACGGCCTCGGCCAGCCCCGTGTACTCCGCCACCGGCACTTCCTCCGCCCGCCGCTGCAGGTCGAAGTTCCCCGTGAACGCCTGCTCGGCGAGCCAGGGCCCCAAGGTGTGGCGCAGGAGCTTGCGGCGCTGGCTGAAGGCGACCTGTACCAGCCTCGAGAGCAGGTCGGGGTCGACGGATGCGGGATGCGGATGCGGGACCATCCTCACCACTGCGCTGTCCACCCGCGGTGGAGGCTCGAAGGCCTGCGGGGGGACGAAGAGCACGTCTTCCATCTCATAGCGCCACTGCAGCATCACGGACAGCCGGCCGTAGGCGGCGGTCGCAGGCTCGGCCACCATGCGGTCGATGACTTCTTTCTGCAGCATGAAGTGCTGGTCCTGGACCTGCGCGGCCCAGGGAAGCAGATGGAACAGGATGGGAGAGGAGATGTTGTAGGGCAGGTTGCCGACGACGCGCAGCGGACGGCCGGCCTGGCGCTGCAGCGCGCCGAAATCCACCCGCAACACATCACTTTCAATGACGTCGAGCTGTCCGTGCCCTCGCAGCCGGGCCGCCAGGTCGCGATCGAGCTCGATGACGGTGAGGCGCCCCAGGCGTTCCACCAGGGGCTGCGTGAGGGCGGCCAGACCGGGGCCGATTTCGACCATGGCATCGCCCGGGCGGGGCGCGATGGCGCGCACGATCGCGTCGATGATGGCGGCGTCGGCCAGGAAATGCTGGCCGAAGCGCTTTCGGGCAATGTGCTTCACTGGGGAAGCCCAATCACCGCAGCGGGGGTTCGCGGAACTCGACGAAAGCGCGGCCGCGCACCTCCTGGGCCCACTCGACATAGGCCTCTTCCTGCTTGCGTTCGCGCAACTGGGCGCGTGCGCGCTCGCGCAGTTCGGCGGCGCTGAGCGCCTGCTGCCGGCGCTCGACGAGCTGGATCAGGTGAAGTCCGAAGCGCGAAGCCACCGGTTCCGAGACCTGGCCGGGCCGCAAGGACTGCAGCACCTCCTCGAACTCCGGCACGAACACACCGGGACCGGCCCAGCCCAGGTCACCGCCGTTGCGGGCACTGCCGTCCTGCGAATGCTCGCGCGCAAGGGTGGGAAAGTCGACCTGGCCGGTCATGAGTTGCTGGCGCAAGCCGTCGAGCCGCTCGCGGGCCTGCGCCTCGGTCAGGCCGGGGCCGGGGCGCAGCAGGATGTGGCGGGCGCGGTGCTGCAGCACGGACGTGCCAGGTGCCGAAGCGGTGCCGCGCTCGAGCAGCTTGAGGACGTGGAACCCGGCGCCCGAGCGCAGGACTTCGCTGACGGCGCCAGTGCGCAGGTCCTTCGCGGCATCGACGAACAGCGGGGGCAGGCGATCCGCGCTGCGCAACCCGATCACGCCGCCGGTGTCGGCAGCACCGGCGGCGTCGGAAAACGTCCGGGCCAACGCGCTGAAGTCCTCGCCCGCGCGGGCGCGGCGCTGGACCTCCTGGGCCTTGTCGCGCAACTGCGCAACCAGGCTGGCGGGCGCGTCTTCGGGCACGGCCACCAGGATGTGCGCGAGGTTGACCTCCGTGGACACGGCGGCCTGCGCCTGCTGCTCGCGCAGGAACTGGTCGACTTCGGATTCGCTCACGCGCACCCGTGGCGGGATCTCACGTTCGCGAAGGCGCGACAGCAGGATCTGGTTGCGCAGGTCCTGGCGGAAGGCGGCGATGGAGATGCCTTCCTGGGCCAGGGCGCGGTGGAGCGTGGCCACGCTGAACTGGTTCTGGCGGGCGACGTCCTGTTCCGCGGCGTCGACCAGCGCGTCATCGACCCGGATGCCGCTTTCGCGCGCGAGCTGCAGCTGCGCGCGCTCGGAGATCAGGCGCTCGAGCACGAGCCGGGCGAGCTCCTCGGGCGGCGGCGGGCGCATGCCCTGCTGCGCGATCTCGCGTTCGATGCGCGCCAGCCGGGCCCGTGCCTCGTTGTTGGTGATGGGTTCGGAGTTGACGAGGGCGACGATGTAGTCGGCCTGCCGCGGTGCGGAGGAGGTTGACGCGGCGGGCGTCGCTGGCGCCGTGGGCGGAACGGGCGCCGCAGCGGGTGCCCCCGGCAGCCGAAGCTGCGCGCTGGCCGCTCCGGCGGACAGCGCTGCGGCCAGCCCGAGCGCGGCGGCACCGAGCGGCCAGGTCAGGGCAAAGCGGCGGCGGGATTCGGGTGCGGTCATCGACTACTCGTAATTCATGAAGCGGCTGCGCGGATCCACCTGGTCGCGCAGGAACTGATAGCGCGGAATGTTCGCACGGAAGGTGCCGACCGCGTTCGACCCCAGCCGGGTGAGGCCCAGGAACTCCAGCTGGAGCAGGATTCGCTTGTTCGCACCCGACTGCCCGGCGTCAAGGCGTTCGACGACGACGCGGCCGATCCAGCAGCAGCCGTCGTACTCGACACCGAGGATGGAATCGACGAGGCGACGGTCCTTCAGGC
>DAIMZU010000051.1:0-10531 GCA_036733845.1 Ramlibacter sp. | reverse complement strand
CGCCTGATGGCTCGCGCGCAGCGCGGCGACCTGACGCTGCACACCAGCGAAGCTGGCAAGACGCTGTTGCTCAGCCTGCAGCCGGTGGCGGGTGAACCGCAGCGCGCCTCTCCACGGGAAACTCCAGCGGGCGCGGCCCCACTGACCGGGCTGCCGTCGTGGGATGTGCTGGTCGTCGACGACGACGAGCTCAACCGGTTCGTCACGCGCGAGATGCTGCCCAGTCCCCCGCTGCACATCGAGACCGCCCCCGACGGACGTGCCGCCTGTGAAGCCATGCTGCGTGGCTGGCCGCAGGCGCTGCTGCTGGACATGGAAATGCCCGGCATGGACGGCCTGCAGACCCTGCGCTGGGTACGCGAGCAGGAACGCGAGCAGCAGCGTCCGGCGGCGGACCGCTGCCGCGTCCTCATGATTTCAGGCAACGACGACGAGGCCTCGCGCCAGCGTGCCCTCGAGGCCGGCGCCGACGGGTTCCTGGCCAAGCCGATCGCCCAGGAGGCGCTCCTCGCGGCCCTGCGAGAGCTCGCCGTCGGGCGCGCACCGGCAAGGTGAGTCGGGCGCCGCGGCCCTCACCCCGTCCCCTCGACCCCGGAAGAGGGAGACAAATACCGATTGCCGCGCAGCCCTCGGCTAGGCCGCCGGTCGACCAACGCCCAGGCAGATCACATCGACCAGCCTCGAAACATCCACCGGCTTGACCAGGTGATGGTGGAAGCCGGCCTCCCGCGACAGTTCGCGGTCCTGCGCCTGGCCGTATCCGGTGACGGCCACGAAGACGGATTGCCGGGCGGCAGGCCTGGCACGCAGTTGCCGGGCCAGCTCGTAGCCCGTCATGTCCGGCAGGCCGATGTCGAGCACGACCGCGTCCCAGGGCCCCGACGTGTCGGCCATGCGCAAGGCCGTACGCGCGTCGCCGGCGGTGGCGACGCTGTGGCCGAGCAGGTCGAGCAGTTCGCCGAGCGTGGAGGCCGCATCGACGTTGTCGTCGACGACCAGGATGCTGCGGGGCGGCGGCGTTGCGCCCGCGGGCGCCTCGGGCGGGTGCGCCGCGACCCGAGCGGCTTGGAGGCGGGGCAGCGACACCGTGAACGTGCTGCCCTGGCCGATTCCGGAACTCTCGGCGGTGACTTCGCCGCCGTGCAGATGCACGATGCTGCGCACGAGCGCGAGGCCAATGCCGAGCCCGCCCTGGGAGCGATCAGGGGTCCGCTCGGCCTGCGTGAACAGGTCGAACACACGCGGCAGCAGCTCCGGTGCGATACCCGCCCCGTCGTCGCGGACCTGCAGCACGACGCGGTTGCCGCGCCCTTGCAGGTGGACGTCGATCCGACCCCCTGGCGGGGTGTACTTGGCGGCGTTGTTCAGCACGTTCGCGACGACCTGCACCAGGCGGTGGAAATCGCCTTCGACCTTCACCGGGTCGGGGTCGATGAAACGCCGCAGGGTATGCAGGCGTCCCTGGAGCAAGGTGGCCGACTGCTCGGCGGCCGCCGCCAGGACCTCGCGCAGGTCGACCGGTACGCGGTCCAGTTCGACAAGGCCCCGGTTGACGCGGGAGACATCGAGCAGGTCGTCGACCAGCCGCGCGAGGTGGCTCACCTGGCGTTCGATCACCTCCCCTGCCCGGCCCGCCTGCCGCGGATCGCCGCCCGCGCGCTTGAGAAGCTGGGCCGCGGTGGCAATCGGTGCCAGGGGGTTGCGCAACTCGTGCGCGAGCATGGCCAGGAACTCGTCCTTGCGGCGGTCCGCCTGCTGGAGCGAATCGAGCATCTGCATGCGCTCGGTGTGGTCCAGGACCGAGCCCATGACGCTGGTGGCGCGCCGCTGTCCGTCGGCGCCGGTGTCGAACATGACGATCGCCTTGGAGGTGGTCCAGACGATCCGCCCGTCGTGGTGCACCCAGCGGAACTCCTGGGAATAGGGTGCCCCTCCCGTGGGGTCGATCGCGCGCAGCAGGGACTGCTCCACCTGGGGCCAGTCGTCCGGATGGATGCGGGCGCGGATGTCTTCGATGCCGAAGAAAGGCATGTCGGCGTCCAGCCCGCACATCCTTCGGCAGCGGTCGTCTGCGCTGACTCGTCCGGTCGCGAGGTCCCAGTGCCAGGTGCCGAGCTGGGTGACATCCAGGGCCAGTTGCACCCGCTCGGCGTCGTGCCGGGCCTGCGCGACCAGCTCTCGCGGCGCGGTGACGTCGCGGAACAGCACTGCGAGACCCTCGTCCACGGGAAAGGCGCTGACCTCGAACCAGACCTTCCGTCCATCCGGGAATGCGTACGTGTGCTCCATCGACGCGGGTTGCCGGTCAGCGAGCACCCGCCGGTACATCTCGCCCTGGGGGGAGTCATGGGTGCCGGGGAACCGTTGCCAGTGGTTGCGGCCGATGAGCTCTTCCCGGGGCAGACCCACCAGACGAACGGCTTCGTCATTGACCATCAGGATGGTGAAATCCTTGTCGAACAGGGTGAAGGCTTCGTCCATGTTCGCCAGCACGCCGCGGTACCGCGCCTCGCTGCGGGCGAGCTCCCGCTCGGCCATCACCTGCCCCGTGATCTCCGTGCAGGCGCACAGGAAACCCGCCACCTGGCCGCCGTCGCCCCGCACCGGGGCATAGAAGAAGGAAAAATGCGTCTCCTCGCGGCGTCCCCGGTGCTCCATCCAAAGGAGGATGTCGTTCATCTGCACCGGCTCACCGCGGTACGCCGCTTCGACGATCGGCTGGAGGTCGCCGCGGATCTCGCTCCAGACTTCCAGGAAATCGCGCCCCAACGCCTGCGAATGCTTGATGCCGAGGATTTCCGCGTACGGGTCGTTGAACAGCAGTGTGCGCTGCGGACCCCAGGCGATGAACATGGGCTGGTTCGATGCCAGCATGATCGGCACCAGCGTGCGCAATGCCGCGGGCCAGTGTTCCGGCGTGCCGAGCGGGGAGCGGTCCCATGGGAAGGCCCGGTGGCGGGCGGCCATCGCCGAGGAGCTGGCAAACAGGGACGCTGCCGGTGGGGACATCCGTGGATTCTGCCCCTGGCGTGCCCGGGCGTACAGCCTGGCCGCCCGAATCCCCGTGCAAGCGGCTCACCGCCCCAGGTGCGACATGCTCCGAAGCAACTCGTGCCGGACCCATTCGGGGTCGTGCATGCCCCTGTTCAATGCCTCGGGTGGGGGCGAAGTTGCCTCGCCCTGTACTGTTTGTCCACGGTCCGCGGGAGGCCTTGGCGGGGCCGGCGGGCTGAACGGGTTGGGGATCGCAAGCGGCATCGGAAAACCTCCCATGGAACCTAATGGTGACACTTCTGACGTTTCGATACATGGCTCGATCGAGCCATGGACGCCGCGGCTGACGATCCCCGAGCGTTCACTGCCCCTGGCCGAGGGCATGCCCGGCTGGCCGTCGAGGGTGGACGGATGACCGCATCGGCAGAAGCCCGCGTGCCAACCCTCTCGCGCGTGCGTCCGCCGGCCACGTCGGCGGTATGCACGCCGTCCTCGAGGTGGTGAGCCAGGCGTTGTGCACGTGCGCCGCCGCCTCGGGCTGGCCGAGAGATTCGGCGTGACGATCACGTCGAACCGGCCCGGGCACGATGAGTGTCAGTCGCGCAGCGCCACCTCGGCCTCGATCTCCACCGGAATATCGAACGGGAGCTCGAACATCCCGACGGCGCTGCGTGCGTGCGCGCCGACCTCGGGTCCGAACACCTGCAGGATCAGCTCGGAGAACCCGTTGATCACCGCAGGCTGGCGGTTGAACCCCGGCACCGAATTGACCATGCCGAAGACCCGGCCCCATGCGGCGATGCGGTCGAGGTCGCCCAGCGTCCGCTCGAGGCTGCCCAGGATGGACAAGGCCGTGAGCCGGGCGGCCTCACGGGCCTGCGCCTCGGTGACCTGCGCGCCCACCTTGCCGAATGGACCCGCGAGGCTGCCGTCTGGCGCCTGGGGCCCATGACCGGAGACGAAGGCTCGCAGGCCGACCACCCGCACCATGGCAAAGGGCAACTGGATGCCCGCGGGCGCCTGGAGGGTGGGGGGCAGGGCCAGGCCCAGCGCGGCCAGCCGGTTGCGGACCAAGCTCATGGTGGAGTTCCTGAAGAGTGATGGAATGCGCCTACATGCCCAGCGGGGCACCGCCGTCATCCTGGGGCCACGAATTGCCTCATCATGGTGAATGCGTGATGTTAGGATAAATGGGCCCGATAGGCTGCCGGTGGGGGACCTTGGCGGCATTCGAGCGCGGGTCCTTGAAAGGCAAGGCATGAGTCAAGCAGGCGAGCCTGAGCTCCTCTCGACGGGTATCCCCGGGCTGGACACGATTCTAGGAGGCGGCCTCACGCCGCACCGCATCTACCTGATCGAAGGCGAACCCGGAACGGGCAAGACCACCACGGGGCTGCAGTTCCTCAACGAAGGCGCACGCACCGGTGCCACCGTGGTCTACATCACCCTGGCAGAAAACCGCGAGGAGCTCACCGCCGTCGCCCAGTCGCACGGCATCGACGTGGGCGGAATCCACATCCACGAGGTGCTCCCGACCGAGGACCTGCTCGCGGCCGAAGAGCAGTACACCACCTTCCATCCCTCCGAGGTGGAAATGGCCGGCACGCTCAAGTCGATCCTCGGCGTGGTTGACGAGATCAAGCCCAGCCGCATCGTGCTCGACTCCCTGTCCGAATTGCAGTTGCTGGCCGACTCCCCGCTGCGCTACCGCAGGCAGGTGCTCGCACTCAAGCAGTTCTTCTCCAAGCGGCAGTGCACGGTGCTGCTGCTGGACGACCGCACGGCCTCCGCCTCCGGCGACCTTCAGGTGCGCAGCATTGCGCATGGCGTGATCCAGCTCGACCACCTGGTCAAGGACTATGGTGCGGAGCGCCGTCGCATCCGGGTGGTGAAATTCCGCGGCCGCAGTTTCCTGGGTGGCCTGCACGACTACAACCTCGTTCGCGGGGGGCTGTCGGTGCACCCACGCCTGGTGGCGGCGCAGTCCCGAACGATCAGCACGCGCACCCAGGTAAGCACGGGACTGCCCAAGCTCGACCTGCTGCTCGGGGGAGGCATAGAACAGGGAACCAGCACCCTGCATGTCGGCCCGCCCGGCTCGGGCAAGTCGTCGCTGGCGTCGCAGTTCGTCGCCGCAGCGGTTCAGCGGGGCGACCGGGCGGCCATGTTCCTCTTCGAGGAGTCGGCCAGCAACATGCTCCATCGCAGTGACGGCCTGAACCTGGGCATTCGGGAGGCGCTGGCGGCAGGGACGGTTTCCGTGCAGCAGGTGGACCCGGGAGAACTCTCACCCGGCCAGTTTGCGGCGGCCGTGTGCAACGCAGTGGAAGCCGGCGCCAAGGTAGTGGTCATCGACAGCCTGAACGGCTACCTGAATGCGGTGCCTGACGAACGCTTCCTGACCACGCACCTGCACGAGCTGCTGACCTATCTCAACCAGCACCAGGTCATGACACTGCTCGTCGCCGTCCAGCAGGGCATGATGGGCGGGCAGATGTCCTCGGCCATGGATGCCAGCTACATTGCGGACAACGTGCTGATGCTGCGCTACTTCGAGGACAACGGAGAGATCCGCCAGGCCGTATCGGTGTTCAAGAAGCGCGGCAGCGTGCACGAACGCACCATCCGCGAGTTCTCCATGTCGCGCAACGGCATCGAGGTCGGTGACGTGCTGCGCGGCTACCGCGGGCTGCTGACGGGCGTGCCCATGCCGCTGGGCGGCGCCGCCCAGGACGTGAAAAGCTGATGGAAAGGCGCATCCTGGTGTACGGCCGGCCCGGTCGAGACGCCACGCTGATCGAGAAGGTCTTCGGCGCCGCGTCGCTCGAAGTGGGGCACTGCCAGACCCCGGAGGAGCTGTCCCTGCGCCTTCAGGAAGGGGCCGGCGCCCTCCTCATCGGCGAAGAGTCCCTCAGCCCGCCGGTCGCTTCGGCGATCTCGGACCACCTCGGGCGGCAACCCGCCTGGTCGGACCTGCCTATCCTGCTGCTGGCCAAGCATGGCGCGGATTCGCTGGAGGCCCAGCGCGCCATCGAGCGCCTGGGCAATGTCACCCTGCTCGAGCGGCCGGTGCGGACCATGGCCCTCATCAGCGCCGCACGATCCGCGCTGCGCGCGCGCGACCGGCAGTACGAGATGCGGGCACTCAGCCAGCGCAAGGACGAGTTCCTGGCCGCGCTGGCCCACGAGCTGCGCAACCCGCTCGCGCCGATCGGCAACGCGATGGTCATCCTGAAGCGCCTGCACCCCTCGCCCCAGGTCGAGAAGCTCTCGGGCATGGTCGAGCGCCAGGTGGTCCACCTCAAGCGCCTGGTGGACGACTTGCTCGACGTCGCACGCATCACCAGCGGCAAGCTGGAGCTTCAGCGCTCGATCACCACGGTGGAAAGGGTGATCGAGCATGCCGTGGAGATCGCGCAGGAGGGCATCGCGGCCAAGGGACATCGCCTCACGATCCGCACGCCCGACGGACGCACCGATCTCCACGCCGACCACGTGCGCATGGTCCAGAGCGTCGCGAACCTGCTGGTGAACGCCGCGAAGTTCACCCCGCCCTCGGGCGAGATCACGCTCGCGGTCACGCTGAAGCCGCCGGTTGCCGAGTTCCTCGTCAAGGACAACGGCAGCGGGCTCGAGCCGGAGTTCCTCGGCCGCATCTTCGAGATGTTCTCGCAGTCGCGCGGCGTCGGCGAGACCGCCAGCGGCCTGGGCCTCGGCCTGCACCTCACGCGCGCCTTCGCGCAGCTGCACGGCGGAACCCTGACCGCACGCAGTGACGGCCCCGGCCAGGGGAGCGAGTTCCTGCTCAGCGTTCCCGTCGTGGTGGATTCGCCAGGCGAAGCCGGGCCGCGCGAGTCGCCGAAGAACGGCGGACTGGACTGCAGCGTGCTCGTGGTGGATGACAACGTCGATGCCGCCAGCACCCTGGCCGCGCTGCTCACCCTGCAGGGCGCGCGGGTCGAGGTGGCGCACGACGGTGCCCAGGCGCTGGCCCGCCTGGAGCAGCACAAACCCGAAGTGGTCGTCATGGACATCGGCATGCCGGTCATGAACGGCTACGAGGCCGCACGCGCCATCCGCGCGTCAGTGCAGCAGGACCCGCCCAAGCTGATTGCCCTGACCGGCTGGGGCCAGTACGCGGACAAGGCGCGGGCGCTGGAGGCCGGCTTCGACTTCCATTTCGTCAAGCCGCTGCACGTGGACGACCTGGTGGGCTGCCTCGCGAGCATCCGCGCCCGGTGACAGGCCGACCCGGATGGACAACACGGCCATCGTCGTCGGTGCCACGGGCCTGGTGGGCTCCGCGCTCGTCGACCAGCTGTCCCGGGCGGCGCACATTGACCGCGTGGTCACGCTCACCCGGCGCGGGGTGGCCCACGAGTTACCGAAGGTGGTGAATCGGGTGGTCGATTTCGAGCACCTCGAGCGCGACGCGGCGGCCTTCCAGGGCCGTTATCTTTTCTGCTGCCTGGGCACCACCCTCCGAAAGGCCGGCTCGATCGAGGCGCAACGCGTGGTCGACCTCGAGTACCCCTACCAGGCCGCGCTGCTGGCGTCGCGCGCCGGAGTGCGGCACTTCCTGCTGGTGTCGTCGAGCTTCGCCGACGCGCAAAGCAAGCGCCCCTACCTGCAGATGAAAGGCGAACTCGAGCAGCGGGTGCTCGCCCTGCCGTTCGAACGCGTGAGCATCTTCCAGCCGTCCGTGCTGCTCGGCCCCCGACCCGAAGGCCGGCCCGCCGAGGCCCTGGCGGCTGCCGTGCTGAACCTGGCGAGCCGCCTGCCGCGGCTGCGTCGATACAGGCCGATCCGGGGAGACGAGGTGGCGGAAAAGATGGTCCAGGTCAGCGCGCGCGTGGGGCCGCGCATCGAGCGGTTCGCGCTCGACGAGGTATTTCCGGGATGAGCAAGACCGCCGGGGGGACGCCAGCATCCATGGCCATAGGGCTGTCGAATGCCGACAGTGGCGCGCCTGCAGGCCTTTCGACCGGCTCAGGGCGAACGGATTCAGTCACCTTGCACGTTCCCGCACACCGTTCGGGCTGAGCTTGTCGAAGCCCCTCGGCGCGCGTCAGGCGCGCCACCTTCGGGCGCCGCGGTGACGGCGGTCGGCTCGCGGCAAGCCTTCCTCCGCCTCCCGCCAGAGCTGGTCCGCCTGGGATTGCAGCCGGTCCAGCATCCGATCGAGCTGCTCGACCTCCGCCTCATGCAGGCTCGAGAGCAGGCGCCGGTTGATCTCTTCCACCACGGGACGGATGCGATCGTGAAGCACCTGGCCTTCGGGTGACAGCGAAAGCTGCGTGAACCGGCGGTCGCCCTCCCGGTGCGACCGGACCACTAGGCCGCGCGCCAGCAGTCCGACGAGCGCCTTCGATGTGGCCGACTTGTCCAGTTCGGCCCGGGCGGCCAGTTCGGAGGAAGTGACCGGGCCTGAGGCGTTCAGCAGCGCCAGCATCACCCATTCGCGGCGCGTCACGCCGAATCGACCTTCGCAGTAGCGCAGCACCATGCCCCCGCCCACGGCTCGCAGGCGATTGATGCGGTACAGCAGCATGTCCGAGAGGGCACGAGGCTGCAGGAGGCGACTGCTCGAATTCACGTGGTCCGGCTCGAAACTAGGGAAACCCCGGGGAATGCTTGCTTTCAACCATTATCGCCATGCGTCAAAGAATGCCGCCACGGGTGGCTGCGCGACGCCAGGCCCCCGGACATCCACCAGGAGGTTCCAGATGCCTAAGAATGAGTTCGGTTTCGAAGTGGTTCGCCTCGGCGGCAACATTGGTGCGGAGGTCCGCGGCATTGATTTGCGCAAGGAACTTCCGGACGACACCTTCAGCGCCCTGAAGGAGGCCTTTCACCGCCACCAGGTGCTCGTCTTCCGCGGCCAGGATATCAGCCTGGAGGAGCAGATGGCCCTCGGCGCCCGCTTCGGACCGCTGTCGATCCATCCGTTCAGCCCCAACCTGGAGGACAAGCGCGAGGTGATCGTGCTGGATTACTCGGCCGACAACCCGCCTGCGCTGACAGATCAATGGCACGCCGACGAAACGTTCCGCAAGGCGCCTCCTGCGCTGACCATCCTGCGGGCCAAGGTTGTCCCGCAGTATGGCGGAGACACCTGCTTCGCGAGCATGGCCGCGGCTTACCAGGGGCTCTCGGAGCGAATGAAGCAGTACATCCATGGCCTGGAGGCTGTCCACGATTTCAAGCCCTGGCGGCCGCTCTTCACGAGCAGTGAAGCCCACCAGCGGAAGTTGCGCGAACTGGAGCGGGATTTCCCCAATCCGTCGCATCCGCTGGTCGCGGTACACCCCGTCACGGGCCGGCGGGTCCTGTATTGCAACGCGCAGTTCACCACCCGGATCCAGGGGCTGAAAGAGGATGAGAGTCAGATGATCCTGGCGTATCTGTACGCACGCGCCGCGGTTCCGGAGTTCCAGCTGCGCGTGCGTTGGGAGCCGCACACGGTGGTGATGTGGGACAACCTCGCGACGCAGCACTACGCGCCCCACGACTACTATCCACAGCGGCGGACCATGAACCGCGTGACCGTCACGGGCACGCCGGTGCAGGGCGTCGTGGGTCGCTACACACCCGAGGAGGGTGTCGAGCCGCTGCCCGATGGCCACAACGTGAAGGTACCGGCCGGGGGCCCGCGGCCCACCCGCGAATTCGAACGAAGCCTGATGTGAGGAGCAGCACCATGAACGGAATCAGTCGACGCGACATCGTCCTCGGGGGCGCCGCCGCCCTGGCGGCGGGGGTGCATGCCCAGCAGGGATACCCGGACCGGCCGATCCGCCTGGTCGTGCCGTTTCCGCCCGGCGCCCTGACTGACACGCTCGGCCGGCTGATCGCGGAGCGGCTGCGGCCCGCGCTGGGGCAGACAATCGTGGTGGAGAACAGGCCCGGTGCCGGCACCCTGCTGGGGGCCAGCGTCGTCGCCAAGGGCCCGGCCGATGGCTACCACCTGATGGTGGCCACCAGCACGACCCTGGCGATCTCGCCAGCGATGTATGTGTCCCCGCCGGCACTGCCGTCGGAGTTCATCGGCGTCGCGATGATCGGCAGCGTCACGCTCTACCTCGTGACGCGTCCGGACCTGAAGCTGCCCGGCCTGCCCGAGCTCGTGGCGGAGATGCGGCGCAACCCGCAGATGAATTTCGGCACCCCGGGCACCGGCACCATGCACCACCTGCTGGTGGAGATGATCAAGGCGCAGGAGAAGGTGCAGGCCACGCACGTGCCTTACCAGGGCAGTGTCGCCGCACTGCAGGACCTGCTGACCGGGCGCATCGACTTCATGTTCCTCGACGCCGTCGCCGCTATGCCGCAGATCCAGGCGGGCAAGTTGAACGTGGTGGCGGCCGCTGCCGCGCGCCGCTCGCAGGCGCTGCCGAACGTCGCCATGGTGGCCGAGACCTTTCCCCAGATCGACCTGTTCGCCTGGCAGACGGTGGCTGCCCCACGCGCGACCCCCCAGCCGATCGTCCAGCGCCTCAACGCGGAGATCAACAAGGCCCTGGACTCGGCCGATGGC